>JACDHQ010000527.1 GCA_013820975.1 Gemmatimonadaceae bacterium | reverse complement strand
GGATGAACAGGAAGCCGCTGCGTACGTGAAGTCGAGCATGTCCAAGCCGGTCGTCGGATTCATCGCGGGGCAGACTGCGCCCCCGGGGCGCCGCATGGGCCATGCGGGCGCGATCATCTCGGGCTCGTCCGGAACGGCAGAGGAAAAGATCGCGGCCTTCGAGGAGGCGGGCATGGGCATCGCCCGACGGCCGAAGGACTTCGTCGACCTGATGAAGGCGCGCGTCTGAGCTCAGGATCAATCAACCACTGGAGTCCGAACGAATGGCTGGCAAGTACACGTTGACGATCATCAAGCCCGACGCCTTCGGCGCCGGGAAGGCAGGCAGGATCCTCGCCCACCTCGAGCAGCAGGGGTTCGCGCTGCGCGCGGCGCGCGTGATGCGCATGAGCAAGGGGCAGGCGGGGGAGTTCTACGTGGTGCATCGCGAGCGCCCGTTCTATGGGGAGCTCGTGGAGTTCATGACGAGCGGCCCCTGCATGCCGATGGTGCTCGAGAGGGCTGGTGCCGTTGCCGCGCTGCGCGAGGCCATCGGAGCCACCGACCCGGCGGAGGCGGCAGAAGGCACCGTCCGGAAGCTCTACGCGGAGTCGAAGGGGCGGAATGCGATCCACGCATCGGACAGCGACGAGAACGCGGAGCGTGAGGCGCGCTTCTTCTTCGCCGAGACCGACCTGCTCGCGGGCGCCTGAACGACCGATTCATGAAGTGTGTGTGACCCGGTGTCTTGCTGGACCGGTTTCACGAGCGGTGCCCCCTTCGGAGGCGCCGCTCGTTCTTCATATGATCCCGGTGGCGTCCCTGCGCCGTCCGCCAGCCGCGCGGTTCACCGCCTCCGCACTCCCCACCCGATCACTGCCATGTCCAGTCGCCTCTACACGGTCGCGATGCTGCTGCTTGTCCTCGCAGCGCCGCTCGCAGCCCAGTCGTCCGCCGGGGGGATCCGGGGGCAGGTCACGGCCGCCGACGAGCGCCCGGTCGAAGGCATGACCGTGACCGCCGTTCGCCCCGACGGCTCCTTCCTGCGGCGCACCGTCACCGATGCCGCCGGGACCTTCCTGGTCGGTGCCCTGCCCGCAGGGGAATACGAAGTCACGGTCCAGCGGGTGGGTTTCCGGCGAACGGTCGTCCGCGGCGTGCTTGTGGGCGCGGGGCGCACGACCGAGCTCGCGATCACGGTGGCCGCGACGGCGGTCGAGCTGGCGCCGATCGTCGTGGAAGCCGGAGGCGTCACCATCGAGCGTGGAAGTCCGCAGTTCGAGACCACGCTCAACGAGCGCGCCATCACGAGGCTGCCGACCGGCGTCGATGCGCAGCGGCTGGTGGCCCTCACCCCCGGCGTTCGCGCCGACCAGCTCTGGGGAGGGTCTTCGGTCCAGTCGAACAACTACCAGCTGAACGGCATCTCTGCCAACCATCCGGGACTCGGCGGCGCGCTGGTGAGCCCGAACGTGAGCTGGATTGAGCAGCTCGAGGTCCGTGGGCTCGGCGCGGGGGCGGAGCACGGGAACTTCCAGGGCGGCATCGTCAACGTGGTCACCAAGACGGGCAGCAACACGCTGCAGGGCCATGTTCGGACGGCCCTCGAGACGCATCAGCTCAACGGCTCGAACCTCACGCGCACCGAGGACGTTCCGGAGCTGGCGAGCCGCAACGAGGTGGAAGGCGAGGTGCGTGGCCCGCTCGTCCGCGACCGCCTGTTCTATTATGTCTCCGGCCAGCTGATCCGCAGTGACCGCCGTGCCGTCAATCACCTTCAGGTCGGCGAGAGCCAGTTCGCGCCGGATATGGAACGCACCGACGAGGTGCGCGCATTGCTTCGAGCGACGTTCAATCCCACGACGTCCGACCTGCTGAACGCGAGCGCCGGCATGACGGGGGCCTACACCGACCAGTTCGGGCTCACGGGCCGCGAGGTGCCCGGGGCGACACAGCGCCGCTCGGCGCCCATGCACTTTTATGACGTCTCGTGGGAGCGACGGCTCGGACGCTTCGGTTTCCTCGAGGCAAAGGGTGCCCACATGCGCGGCCGCGACGATCGCCGTCCGTACGAGGCCGACAGCGTCCCCGGCATTGCCACGTATCAGGTCTCAACGACGCGCCAGTTCCAGAATGCGGTGTTCACTGACCTCCAACGACCGACGAACACGGTTGGCTCGCTGATCTGGCGCAGCTTCGCGACGACCGGGCCGGTCGAGCACAACCTCACGGTCGGTGCCGAGGACGGCGCCGGCACGTGGCAGCACCGGCGCACGCGGAACGGTGGGATGACCTGGCGCCCGCGGTACTATCCGCCGGTCGTCAACCTCCGCTTCGACCCCGCTGATCCCCGCACGTGGGATCCCATGGTCCCCACCGCGTGGGGCGGCGAGATCGACATCGATACGTGGGCGCGCAACAGCGCCGCGTTCGTCCAGGACAACATCACGTGGGGCCGGTTGACCCTCACCCCCGGTGTGCGATTCGGGTGGTGGGAAGGGCGCATGCGCGACACGGCAGGGCTGATGATCCGCGCGCTTCGCACGCAGGGGGTCGATCCGCGCATCGGATTCGTGCTCGATCTGAGCGGCGTCGGTCTCCCCTTCGAC
>JACDHQ010000064.1 GCA_013820975.1 Gemmatimonadaceae bacterium | reverse complement strand
GCCACGCACCGAGCGGCAGGTCCGCGACCCGAAGTGAGACGGCCTGCGTCCGCGTGCGCTCGTACGACGGCGCAGGAGCGTAGAAATCCGCAGCGCCGAAGTTCCGCGACGCGAGGCTCGCGTCGGAGGCGACGCGTGCAGTGCCGATGGTGCGCTCCACTCCGACCGACGCCTGCAGCAGGTCGTAGTCGGTGCCCTGTCGGTGTCCATCCGAGCGCTCGCCATCGAGCGCCGCGCGGTGGATCGTGGCCCCACCGGCCGCGCGGGCGATGCTTGCGCCGCCACCCACGGTGCCAAAACTGCCGGCATGCAGCCGCCACCGATCCCACTCACTGCCACTGCGGGTGACGATGTTCACGATGCCGCCAATTGCATCCGACCCGTACATGGCGGAGCCGGGACCGCGAAGGATCTCGATGCGTTCCACGAGGTCGATGGGAACCGCGAGGTCGAGGTCGAAGTGCGCGGTCTGCAGGTCGGTCATGCGCACGCCGTCCACGAGCACGAGCGTCTGGCCAAGCGACGAGCCGCGCAGGGAGAAGTCGGCCTGCATCGGCGATCGCACCTGCACGTCGGCTCCGAGGGCGGTCGCGAGCGCGTCGGTCACCGAGCGCGCCGCGCGACGCTCGATCGACTTCCGGTCGATCACCTCGACGCTTCTCTGGCTGGAGACGAGGAGAGGCGCGGCCCGCGAAGTGACGGTGACCCGCACGGTGTCGAGGGGCTGCGGCGGCCGCTGTTGCTGCTGCGCGGACGCGCTGCGGCCGGCGGCGCCGAGGAGCTGTGCACCGATGCAAAGGATGAGGAGCAGGCGCATGAGTGAGTCAGTAGAAAGACGCAGGGCCGCCCCATGGGGCGGCCCTGGTACATCGGAGATGTCCTCGCCTGCAGCTCCCCGAGCAGGACTCGAACCTGCGACCATTCGATTAACAGTCGAACGCTCTACCAACTGAGCTATCGGGGAAAGGGTCGCGAGCTTCGGCTCACGAATCTCGAAAATTAAGCCTGGCCCATTCTGAACGGAAGCCCCGACCGGGCGCCCAAGCAGTTATGACGCCCCGACTTGTGTGCGCTTTCGGGTCCGCGCACCACGTGCGCCGGACGGTTCGTCCGAGGCGATCCGTGGGGCTGTCGGGCGTGCGGTTCGCCAGTCGGGCAGCACTGTTCGCAGCCATCGCCCAGTGTGAGAGGCCTCGACCGATGCGACCTCCTCGGGGCGCCCAGCCGCCACCACCTCGCCCCCGCCCACGCCGGCGTCCGGGCCCAGGTCGATCACCCAGTCCGCCAGCTTGATCACGTCGAGATTATGCTCGATCACCACGAGCGTGTGGCCGTGATCGACCAGCCGGTCAAAAACCTGCGCGAGCCTGCGGATGTCCTCCAGGTGCAACCCCGTCGTCGGCTCGTCCATCAGGTACAGCTTGCGTCCTCCCTTTCGCCCCGACGCGATCAGCTCGCGCGCGATCTTGAGCCGTTGCGCCTCGCCGCCCGAGAGCGTCGTTGCCGGCTGCCCCACGCGCAGGTATCCGAGCCCCACCTGCTGCAGGTGCCAGAGCGCCTGGCCGAGCTTTTCCTCGCGCGGAAAGAAGCGGATCGCCTCGTCCACCGTCGTCTGGAGCACGTCGTGGATGTTCTTGCCCCGCACCACGACCTCGAGCACCTCGGGCTTGAACCGCTTGCCGCCGCACATGTCGCACGGCACGAACACGTCGGCCATGAACACCATCTCCACTTCCAGGTAGCCGGCGCCCTCGCAGTGATCGCACCGACCGCCAGCGGCGTTGAAGCTGAACGTGCCGGGCGCGTAGCCGCGCTGCCTCGCAAGCGGCGAGTCGGCAAAGATGCGCCGCACCTCGTCCCACGCCTTCACGTACGTCGCTGGATTGGAGCGCGGCGACTTGCCGATCGGGCGCTGGTCGATCGCCACCACCGCCTCGATCGCTTCCCAGCCGGTGATCGTGTCATAGGCGCCGACGCGCTCGCCGAGGTGCTGCTTTGCCGTATGCTCGCCCGTGATCTTCTGCTCGAGGGCGCGCAGCAGCACGTCGTGCACGAGGGTGCTCTTGCCCGACCCGGAGACGCCGGTGATGGCCGTGACCGCGCCATGCGGGATGCGCACGTCCACGCCCTTCAGGTTGTGCTCCCGCGCACCGGTGAGGGTGAGCCATTGCGGCCCGACCTGCCGCCGTGCGGCCGGCACCGGGATCGCGCGGACCCCGGAGAGGTACTGCCCCGTGAGCGGACTCTCGCTCACGCGCGCGATGGGACCGTGAAACACGAGCATCCCGCCCTTCTCACCGGAGCCGGGTCCGATCTCGACCATGTAGTCGGCAGCCCTGATCGTCTCGAGATCATGCTCGACCACGATCACCGTGTTGCCGCCGTCGCGCAGCCGATGCAGCAGGCGCAGCAGCCGGTCGGTGTCGCGCGAGTGCAGGCCGATCGACGGTTCGTCGAGAACGTAGAGGGTGTCGACGAGGCGTGAGCCAAGCGAGTTCGCCAGCCCGATGCGCTGCGCCTCGCCCCCCGAGAGCGTGCGCGTCGCGCGGTTCATCGAGAGGTAGTTCAGGCCGACGTCGCAGAGGAACTGCACCCGGCTCCGGGCCTCGGCCAGCACCGTCTCGGCGATGCCACGATCAAACGCGCCGAGGTCGAGCGACTCGAGCCACGCCAGCAGGCGGTCCACCGGCAGGTCGGCCACGTCGCCGATGGAGATGCCGCCCACGCGCACGTTGAGCGCCTCCGGCTGGAGCTTCGTGCCCCGGCAGGTCGGGCACTCGAGCGCCGACTGGTACTGCCGGAGGAACACGCGGATGTACTGCTTGTACCGCTTCTCCTCGAGGTCGGCGAGAAAGGGCATGATCCCCTTGAATCCCTTCCCCTTTCCGCGGAGCAGCTTGTCCCGATGCGCCGGCACGAGCTCGTCCCACCGTGTATCGAGCGGGATGCCTTCACGGCGACAGAACTCCGCGAGCGCACGCCGCTTGTTCTCGTACCGCGGCATCGTCCACGGGTGGATGGCCCCGTCGCGCACCGTTCGATCGCCGTAGGGCACGATGAGCCGCTCGTCGTACTCGAGCACGGCGCCGAATCCGTTGCACTGCGTGCAGGCTCCGCGCGGCGAGTTGAACGAGAAGAGCTGCGGGGTCGGTGCCGGCAGCCGCGTCCCGTCATCAGGGCACTCGAAGCGCTCGGTGAAGCGGAGTGACGTGTCGCCCGCGTCCGCGCGGACGATTACGCAGTCGCCGTCGCCCTCCGCGAAAGCCGTCCCCACGGCATCGGCAAGGCGCCCGCGCGATTCCGGCCCTGAGGTCAGGCGGTCCACCACGACCAGCACCTCCCTCGCGGCCGCGAGATCGATGCCGGGGTCCATCTCCTCCAGCCGGCGGTCGATCCCATCCACCCGCGCGCGCACGAATCCCTGTGCACGGAGGTTTTCGAGAATGACGTCGTGCGTGACCTTGGCCGATCGCTTGAGCGGAAAGGCCACCGAGAACCGCGTGGTCACAGGAAGCGCCAGCACGGTGTCCGTCACCGACTGCACCGTGTCCGGCTTCAGCTCGCGCCCGCAGACAGGGCAGAAGGTGCGTCCGATGCGCGCCCAGAGCAGGCGGAGGTAGTCGTAGATCTCCGTCGCCGTGCCGACGGTCGAGCGCGACGTCTTCGTGGCGTTCTTCTGCTCGATCGCCACCGCGGGGGAGAGCCCGTCGATGAAGTCGACGTCGGGCTTCTCCATGCGCTCGAGGAACTGGCGCGCATACGCCGACAGCGACTCGACGTAGCGTCGCTGCCCCTCGGCGTAGATCGTGTCGAACGCCAGGGAGCTCTTGCCCGATCCCGAGGGACCGGTGATCACGGTGAACGCGCGGCGCGGGATCTCGAGGTCGATCCCCTTGAGGTTGTGCTGGCGCGCGCCCCGTACGATGATCCTGTCCTTCATCGGGTGAAATCTAGCGGCCAGACCGAAGAAACACCGTCAGATGCAAGATGCGAGATGCGAGACGATTGTCTCTCGCATCTCGCATCTCGCATCTCGCTTCTCGCTTCTCAACCACGGACCGCCCAGGGGGCGGTGGACATCAGACCGGGTGCGTGCCCCGCGAACGGGTCGCCATCCGGTAGATCCAGAGAAGCAGCATCGCGCCGAGCACCGCCAGCAGGATGCTCCAGAGCGAGAAGCCGCTCAGTCCGGCACCGGTGATCATGTTGCCGAGGAACCCGCCCAGGAATGCGCCGATGATGCCGATCACCATCGTCATGACGATGCCACCCGGATCCTTACCGGGCATGAGTGCCTTCGCGATCGCGCCTGCGATGAGGCCCAGAACGATCCAAGCAAGAATACCCATATGTATTGCCTCCAGAGGGGGTTATTTCCGCGACTCGCAGGAAAGCAATCCGCGTACCACGTGGCCCCGCCCGCCTCGATGCATACAATCGCATACCTTTCGTTTTCATGACGGCTGCCGCGCAAGACGACGATGAGATAGGAAGAGTCTACGACCCGCGGCTGGCCCGCCGGCTGCTCGCGTACACGCGCCCGTATCGATGGGTCGTCGCCGGGTCAGTTGCCCTCCTGCTCGTCGAGGGAGCCCTGCAGCTCGTGGGGCCGCTGCTCACCCGCAGCGTGATCGATCATGCGATTCCCGCCGGCGACACCGCTGCCGTCGGCCGCGCCACCGTCCTCTTCGCCCTCGCGCTCGCGGGGTCCTTCGCGGCCCAGTACGGCGAGACGCTGCTCACCGCGCGACTCGGCCAGTTCGTGATGCACGACCTTCGGGCGCAGCTGTTCGCGAAGCTGCAGCGACTCCCGATCCGCTATTTCGACCGTACGCCGGTGGGGCGCCTCGTGACGCGCGTCACCTCCGACGTCGAGGCGCTCAACGAGATGTTCACCGCGGGGGTCGTGTCGGGTCTCGGCGACCTCTTCACGCTGCTCGCCATCGGCACGCTGATGCTGATCGCGGACTGGCAGCTCGCCCTCGCCGCATTCGCCGTGATCCCGTTCGTGTACCTGACGTCGCACTGCTTCCGGCTGCGCGTTCGCGTCGCATACCGGGAGATTCGCACCGCCGTCGCGCAAATCAACGCCTACCTGCAGGAACGAGTGACCGGGATGCGCGTGGTGCAGCTGTTCGGCCGCGAGCCGCGCGAGATGAATGCCTTCGCGGCCCTCAACGCGGCGCACTTCGAGGCGCAGCGGCGCTCGATCCGCTATTACGCGATCTACTTCCCGGCAGTCGAACTGCTCACGACCGTGGCGCTGGCGGCGCTCGTCGTGGCAGCGGCGGGGCGCGTCGGGGCGACGGGATTGACCGTGGGCACGGTCGCAGCGTTCCTCCAGCTGGTCCGGCGCTTTTTTCAGCCCCTCCAGGACCTCGCTGACAAGTTCAATACGCTGCAGCAGGCGATGGCGGCGTCGGAGCGCATCTTCCTGCTGCTGGACGAGCCCGAACCAACGGAGGCCGTTGCAGGCACCACCGCTGGGCGAAGCGAAATCCCGCGCAACGCGGCCATTACGGTGACGTTCGAGGACGTCTGGTTTCATTACGACCGGGCGCACGACGCCCCCGGCCGTCCGGAGGCGGCGCCGGCGGAACCCGAGTGGGTGCTGCGTGGGGTGAGCTTCACGGCTCGTCCTGGTGAGACGCTCGCCATCGTCGGTCACACGGGCGCGGGCAAGACGACGATCGTCAACCTGCTGCTCCGGTTCTACGGCCCCCAGCGCGGACGCATCCTCGTGAATGGGTCCGACATCCGCACGATGCCCGTCGAGGAACTGCGCGCGCTGATCGGCTATGTGCAGCAGGATATCTTCCTCTTCGCCGGCGACGTCGCCTCGAACATCCGCCTCTCGAACGCGCTCGACGATGCGTCGGTCATCGCGGCGGCCGTGCAGGTCGGCGCCGACCGCATCATCCGCCGTCTCCCAGGCGGCTATGCGCATCGCCTCGGGGAGCGCGGGGCGGCGGTGAGTGTGGGCGAGCGCCAGCTGCTCTCCTTCGCGCGGGCGATCGCCGCGAACCCCGCCGTGCTCGTGCTCGATGAGGCCACGAGCGCGGTGGACAGTGAGGTGGAAGGTGAGATCCAGCGCGCGCTCGCGACGCTGATGCGTGGCCGCACGACGATTGCGATCGCCCATCGCCTGAGCACAATCGTCCACGCGGACGAGATCCTGGTGCTGCACCATGGGGAGGTTCGAGAGCGCGGACGGCATTCGGCGCTGGTGGACGGCGGGGGATTGTACGAGCGGCTTTATCGCCTGCAGGCCGGCACCCTCGCCCGCGCGCTCGACCACGCGGGACTGGCACCTTCGTAAGCGTTCCGGCTGCCGTCCAGGCCAGGCGTACGCCGCTTGCCAGCCCCACTGGCCACCCGTAGTTTCCCCCAACCCGCGAAGTGGCCGCGGAGCCCGATCCAGCGGCATTCGCTCGCCGCGTGACCCTCTCCTGGCGCCGATGCCGGTACTTCATATCAACGACCAGCAGTACCCACTCAAGGCGGGATCGACGCGCCTCGGTGCGCCTGACGTCGCTGAGGTGCCCGTTGCGTCGGTGGGGGTACAGGCGATCGTCGAAGTGGATGCCGGAAGGGGCGCAACCATCCGGCGCGCCGCCGACGATGCGTCGGTCCGCGTGAACGGCGTCGCCCTCGGCGTCGAGCCCACCCCCCTCCTGCACGGCGACCGGGTCGAGATCGCCGGGGTGCAGATTCGGTATGCCGATGATGAAAAGGGGGGAGCCACGCAGTTCGTCACCGCCGGTGACGTGGCCGAACTCGCGGCGCGGCGGGGCGGGGCTGTGGCGACGAGCGGAACTGGCGGCCGCCTCGTCTCCCTGGTGGACGGGAAGGAGTACACCGTGCCGGCGACGGGGCTCGTGATCGGGCGCGAAGTTGGGGCGGATGTCGTCGTCCCACTCGCCGAAGTGTCGCGGCGCCACGCCGAAATCGTACCGACGTCCGATGGATATCGGGTCACCGACCTGAGCACCAACGGCGTCATGGTGAACGGCGAGCGCGTGGTGCAGAGTCGCGTGCTCAACCGATCAGATGTGATCCGGGTCGGGACGGAGGAGTTCCGCTTCTATGCGGACGTGGCCAAGCCCCTGGCGGTACCGGCGCCAGCACCTCGTGCAGAGCCGCCGTCGCAGCCCCTGCCTCCCGCACCGGGGGCGTCGCCCGCCGCCTCTCAGGTGATGCCCACGCCGCAATCCACCGCGCCGGAGGAGGCTCCGCGCACGAGCCAGCCCGCCGCGGACTCCGCGCCATCGATGCGGCCGGCCGCAGCCGCGGGCGACCCGGCAGTCACTGCTTCGCGGACCGCTGGGGAGCCGCCGCGCCCATCCGGTGCGCCCCTCACCGCAGAGCCGCCGCGCGCCGCCGCACCCCGCCGGCCCGTTCCCAGGCCCGCGGAGCCCATCCCGGCCGCCGGCGGACGCCTGCCATTCTGGATGTGGCTCCTGATCGTCCTCGCCATCGTTGCGGCCGCACTCGTCGTGATGGGCTGATGCCGCGCTTGCTCTGGGCCGCACGCACCGACGTGGGGATGATCCGCGCAGGGAATGAGGACCACTTTGCGGCGGATGCGGAGACCGAGCGGGGCCTGTTCATCGTCGCCGATGGAATGGGCGGCCACGCCGCCGGCGAGGTCGCCAGCGAGATGGCGGTGAAGATCGTCCGGCGCGAGATGCACGACGCCGGCGACGTGGCCAGCGAGGCCGCGGCCCAGCGGATGCGCGAGAGCCTGCTGAGGGCCAACCGCGCGATCCACGATCGCACCGTCTCGGAGACCGACAAGCAGGGGATGGGCACCACGGTGTCCGTGCTGCTTGCCAGCACCGCCGGCTACCTCATAGGACAGGTTGGCGATTCGCGCGTCTATCTGCTCCGCGACGGGGCGCTCCGCCAGCTCACCAAGGACCATTCGTACGTGCAGGAACAGGTGGACGCTGGCTTCCTGACCCCTGAGCAGGCCCGCTACCACCCGTACAGCAATGTCATCACGCGCTGCGTCGGCGCCGGACCTTCCGTCGAGCCGGATGTCTATGCCGGCACGACCCAGGCAGGCGACCTGTTCCTCGTCGCGAGCGACGGCCTCACGGGGATGGTGGATGACCGGCGCCTTCAGCAGCTGCTGATGGCGCGCGTGTCCCCCGAACGCATGGTGCACTCGCTCATCTCGGAGGCCAACGGACGCGGTGGGCTCGACAACATCACGGCGATCGTCGTGATGGTCGTCGCGGACGGCGAGGCGACGGGCGAGTTCGAGCACACCCAGGAACATCCCGTCGGCGGCCACTGATGAGCGACCCGACCCGCGACGGGGTCGGCCTCCCCGGTCAGCAGCGATTCGTCGAC
>JACDHQ010000526.1 GCA_013820975.1 Gemmatimonadaceae bacterium | reverse complement strand
ATCGTGCAGCCGTTCGTCAACGTGCTGCTCTGGGCCGCGGTGCTCACGGTGGTGTTCTATCCGCTGCACCGGCGGATCCGTCTGGGCGTTCGGCAGGCCGTGTGCGGGGGCGTGGGTCTGAGAACGGACCTTCCGTTAACTTGGCCGCGCCTCATGTTTCCTAAAGGCTGTGGGCGCGCCCGATCATGTAATGGGCGAGCGCATGCGTGTCGTCGATCGTGATGGGCTCGGTGAACGCCTCGATGGCAGCCCCATACGCCTCGGCGCGCATGTGTTCCATGCCGATCTGGTAGTGGATCTGCGCCCGCTCCCGTGCCTGCCCGGGGGCCGCGAGCGTTGCGGCGCCCGCGAGCATCATCGTCAACGCGGGGATCATCAGAACCGGAGTGAGCATCGCGGACTCCATCGTGACCGATGCTGAGAGCTGCCGTGCGTTAGCCGTCCGCCTCCTTGCGCTTCCGGATCTCGTCCTTGAGCGCCTGCGGCACGCGCAGGCCGGTCTTCTCGGCGTTCTTCACGGCGCGCTCTGCGTCCTCGTAGCGTCGGGTCTCCATGTAGACGACCGCCAGGTTGTTGTGGGCTTCGCCGACCTTCGGGTCTGCCGCGACGGCATCGAGATAGGCCTTCTCCGCGTCCGGCAGCTTCCCGGCCCGGAACAAGGCGCTGCCGAGCGACAGCGAAACGAACGCCGGCACGAGCGTGCCGGGCCGCATCTCGACGCCCCGCTGCAGGTTCTCGACCTGGCGCTTGCGCTCTTCGAGCTGTCGGATCTGCTCCTGGATCTGGAACGTCTGGGGGTTGACGGCGCGCAGGTCCTGCAGGAGCAGATCGATCTCCGCCAGCCACTGGCGCCGCCGGCTCTGGATCTCGTTCTTGCTCTCGAAGACCTTCGTCGCCTGGTCGAGGTACAGGTCGCGCGCTTTGGTCAGCGCGTAGACCGCCGAGGCGTACCGCTTCTGCGCGAGATGCGTGCGCCCGAGCATGTAGTGCGCCATTTCGAAGGCCGGGTCGATCGCGGTCGCCTGCGTGAAGGCCCGCTCGGCCGCCTCCAGTCTCTCGTTGCGCAGGTGCTCGATGCCGGACTGATAGGGCTCCCGCGCCTGCTCGCGCTGATGCTGCTGCTGCAGCGGCTGATGCTGCCGCTGCTGGGCACTGGCGCCGGTCGCCGTGCAGAGGACGAGCGCGGTCGCCGGGATGATCGTGAGGCGGGTGATCATCTGAAACCTCCTGGTCCAAGGGGATGCTGATGGCTGGAATCTATCAGATTCGGGGGAACAAGGGGGACCGTTTCAACCCCAGCCGGGCGAGGCGGAACGCGAGGCCTGTCGAGAGGCATCCGAGGCCCGTATCGAACGCTGCGGGGGAAGTCGATGGAAGACGCTTCCGCAAAATACCGGGTGGGGCAGCTCACCTCGGCGATGGCAAACCCCAGCCAGAGCACCTGCGCGAGGATCTGTTGTCGAAGACGAAGTCATCGGAGTTCGATTCGAAGGGCAGCCGCTCAGCAGTTCGCGGGAGAACGCCCGGTAGCCGGTGTGATACTCCGACAGCTTCGCCCGCATCAGCACGTTCGAGTACAGCGTCAGCGCCCGGTTCGAGACGTACTTCCACCACGGCATCCCGTGATCGGTCGCGTGCCCGCCGAGAATCCGCGATCCCAGCACGCAGTGATACAGGCCGCTGGCGACCATCGAGGCCATCGCGGGTATCAGCTTCGGCGTGTACTGGTAGTCGGGATGCACCATGATGACGATGTCGGCGCCGGCCGGGAGGGCTTCCCGGTAGCAGGTCTTCTGGTTGGCGCCGTACCCGCAGTTCCGCGGATGCATCACCACTTTCGTGTGAGGCAGCGTCTGCGCGATGCTGACGGTCGTGTCGCGGCTGGCATCATCGACCAGCACCACGAGATCGACGATCCCCTGCGACATGACCTCGTCGTAGGTGGTCTGAAGGGTGCGCGCCGCGTTGTAGGCCGGCATCACGACGACGACTTTTCTGCCGTTGTACATGTGTGCTCGAGCAACTTGTATATCCTGTGGGTGCAGCGAAGACCAATGCCGGGCAGCCGAATCTGATGGGACGTCAACGACAACGCCGCGGAGGCGGGGCCACGCGATCGCATTCCCTGCGCCGCGCCGCCGCCCCGGTCGGCCGCCCGCGCGACCGGGTGCTGCTGTGGTCCGTGCTCCTGTCGATGCTGGTGCTGGGCGCGCTCGTCGACGACCGACATGTCGGCCTGATCGCCGACGGCCGCCAGATGATTCGCACCGCCGTAGCGATCGTCGAGACCGGGGAGCTCGGACAGGCGCGCGGACGGGATTTCACGCTCGATCGTGAGGACGGGGATGCCGTGTCGCGGTTCGGCATGGCGATGAGCCTCCTCCAGGTGCCGGCCGCCTGGCTGGCGCCGCGCGTCGAAGCGCTCGGTCCCGGACGATCGCAGGCGCTGTTCCTGCTCGTGCCCTGGCTGGCCGTCGGTGTCGCCGCGGCGGCCGCGGGCGGCATCGCGCGGCGGCTCGGCGGCACCGATGCGCAGGTGGCGTCGGCCGTGCTGCTCGCCTCGGTCGCGTCGCCGCTCGGGTCGTATTCGGC
>JACDHQ010000525.1 GCA_013820975.1 Gemmatimonadaceae bacterium | reverse complement strand
CCGTCCACGGAGGTACAGCTCATGGGCGACGGCGTCAGAGGTGCCGATGCTGGCGGGCCGCACTATGGTCGTGTTCCTGACATCGAGATGCGGCAGCAGCGCCGCCGTGATCGAGCGGGCAATGTCATCCTGCACAGCGGGGACATCGGCAACCGTTCGATCGTAACCACCAGCCCAGAGGACAGCCTCGTCGGCTGCGCGTACGAGCTGGGCCGTCACCCGCAGCCGCGTCCCGTCACGTCGCCAGCTTCCCTCGACGATGGCTTCCACACCCAACGTATCGGCAATGGTGCGGGCGCCGAGCCCCTGGTTTCGGAAAGCGAACACCGAGGTCCGCGCAATCACCTGCAGGCCGGGCACACGTCCGAGTGTTCCGATCAACGCATCGGTCAGACCGTCGCTGGCATGCACGTCGGCCGCGTCTGCACTGAGATTGGTGAACGGGAGCACCGCCACCGAAGCATCGAAGGCGGGTGCGATCCACGAGGGATTGGCCGATGCGGAAGCATTCAACGCCAGCGCGCTCTCCGGCACCCGATTCGATCGCTGCAGGACGAGCAGCGCGAGCACCACCACCAACGTCACCGGCAGTGCGATCAATCCAGTGCGTCGCCATCCCGCGCGTCGCCATAGCGGTGCCGGTGCACCGGCCGAGCTCATTGACGCCGTACCGACGATGGCGGGGACGGTAGCTGCAGTTAGGTTCGCTGCCGGGGTAGTCTCGGGAGTAAGGAGGGCACCTACGTCGTCATTCGAGTTGCCGGCTGTGGCACCATCCGCCGCCACGTCCTGCACGCTTGGGGCCGATGAGCGCAGCCTTTCCGCGAGGGTGGTGACGACCGCATCAGGAGCGCTCTCCAGTTCGGATTGCACCATCAACTCATGAACGCGCGCATGCCGCAGCGCAGCGGCACGGTCGCCGGCCGCTGCCAGCGCCTGCATGTAACTGGCGGCAAGCCGGCCGCTGAGCGGCTCCATCGTCACGAGCCGGCGCCAGTGCTCGACCGCCGCGGCGTGAGAACCGCTAGCCGACGCCGCCCCTGCAAGCTCTTCGAGCGCGCGCTGTGCGAGCCGAGCGAGCTCACGACGCTCGTCCTCGATCCACTCATCCACGGCGGGCGCACGGCGTACATGGAAGCCTGCCAGGAACGGGCCGGTGTAGAGCGCCGCGGCGCCCGTGCCGTCCCTGGCGGCGATGGCCATCCGAAAGTCGCCAACATCGCTCGTGCACCGCGCCGGATCGAGGCGCAGGTCCGGTCCCGATCCGAGCAGCTCTGGCTCACCGAGCTGAGAATGTGTCAGATGCAGCACCTGCCGGAGCGAGAGGCGCGCCCGGCTCTCATCGCTCTCCGGCCACAGACGAGCGGCGATCACGTCACGGCTCACACCTGTGGGGCCCGCCGCGGCGACCATCGCCAGCAGCGCCAGGGCACGACGTTGCGCCGAGAGGCTCTCGATCGCCGTCTCGTCGCGCATCATCGCACAGCTGCCGAAGGTTACGAGGCGGAGCATGGGTACGTGGATAAGGGACAGCTAACGCGGATCTAACGGGCAGCGTACGGCCGGCGAGTATCATCATCACGAAATCGCGCCGGTCGACGGCACGGCGCACTACGGATCCCCCCTTTTTCCCGGAGTCTGCCACATGTTCACTCGCACGACGGCCCTCATCCTCTCCATCGCGGTACTCACAGCATGCGACCTCGGAGAAATCACCCCGACGGCACCGGACCTTCTCGCCTCGACCCTGGTCGAACCGGCGGTGTCCGGCCCGCGCCCCCCGCCCCCTCGTCCCATCAAGGGTGAGTGCGATCTGGCGATCGAAGTCCTCGAGGTGAACTTCCCGCTCCTGCGGCAGCGCGACAACGGCACATGTCAGCTCTCGCACCTCGGTCGCACCGGACTCGACGGCATCCTGGAGATCAACCTGCTTTCCCGTACGCAGACGGGCACGCGCACCTTCACAGCGGCGAACGGTGACGAGCTGTACGCCACGGTGGCGGGCACCAGCGCACCCATCGGACCGGGGCTGATCGGCTTTTCAGCCACTTTCACCTTCACCGGCGGTACCGGACGTTTCACGAACGCGAGCGGCACGGCCCAGGGCAATGGCGTCGCCAATCAGATGACGCAGACGTCTACGGTTCGTCTCGAAGGAAAAATCAGCTACTGAAGCTTTGAGCTTTGAGCTTTGACCATAGAGCTGTGAACTGCGGGCCGGGATGGGGTGGCCGCCGACAACTTTGCGGCCATCTCACCAGCTATACTGCCGGAAGCGGGGAGTACGCCGCATGTGCAGGCCGTGGCGGTGGCGAGCGTACGATTGGTCATCCCCGAGTCGGGGCAGCCGTGGCGGTGCGTCGGCGAGCGCACGGATGCACGTCGCCAAGTCGGGGAGCATCGCGTGGCAGTTCACATCGCGGCAACGCACGCATTATCTGGCACGTCTACCTCATCATTCACATCGCGATATCCAAGGAATTCACCTGCGTCCGCGTGCAGCTGGAGCCGGTTTCCAATGTAGATGCGTAAGCAGCACTGGACCAGATTGTTCGGTCGCCGGAACGATCCGCTCGAGGGGGGAGCGCGCCAGA
>JACDHQ010000524.1 GCA_013820975.1 Gemmatimonadaceae bacterium | reverse complement strand
CAAGACCGGTCCTCGGCATTCCAATCCTGTTGCTAGTCGTTGAAGCGGCTAGCCTGGTCGTGTACGCACGGTTTAAAGACGCTCTAAGTCCTACGGCAGCTAGAAGCGTTCAGCCTTTCGCTGCCGCATGAAGGGAGCGCTCGTCGATCCCATGTTGCGCCCGCACTCCGGCGCGGGTACGCCGTGCTGCTTCCCGGCATTCCGGCCATGTACGGGCCCGGCGGCGAACTGGCCGATGCGGCTCTCGCCGCGGCCGGACGTGCTGCGCGGCGCGCTCGGCTCCGACGACTGGCCAACGCGCATGGGCGGCGGAAAGCATCGTGCGCACCCTCTGGCCGCGAGACTGACACGGCTGCCAGCGCCGGTTTCGGACAACGAAGTGGACCCATCCGGAACGTGCCGCACCTTCTCCGTCGCGGCAAAAATGCCAGAAAAATGGCATATGGGGCATGGCGTCGCCCTCGGCTTTGCGGGCTGATGCAATTACACATACGAGGAGCAGGGACAATGATCGAGATGCGACAGAAGTGGGCGCTGCTGGCCGGGTGCGGAGTCGCGGCGGTGCTGATGCTGCCGGCCGCGGTGCAGGCGCAGGCCCCCGGCTCGCCGGAGGGTCCGCTCTGGGAGTCGTATTCCCGTGCGGCGGAAGTGCTGCGGATGGGGCTCGAGGCGCACGGAGGCAGCGCGGCGATCCGCGAGCTGGCCGGGGTCTCCTTCCGCTGGGATGGGCAGGACTTCGCGCCGACGCAGGGGCGTGTGCCGCAGCTTCCGTGGGACACGCTCGCGAGCGCCCGCGCCGCCATGCAGGACGTGCGCATCGACTTCGCACGCAACCGGTTCATCTTCGACCGCGAGTTCCATTTCGGCGGCGGCTACCTAAACGTATTCCGGATCGCGGGTCGAGGGGCCGAGCAGCTCATCATGAACCCGCAGCCCGAGCGTGGGATGGCCGGCCCGACGTTCGAGCGGGACACGCTCGGCATCGCCGCGCGCCGCACCCAGGCGGCGGCGGGGGCGAATATGCCGCTGGTGCTGCTCCGCTCGGCGCTGGCGCGGTCGTCCACGCTGCGCCACGTCGGCGTGGTCGAGCGGAACGGCGCGCGCGAAGAGGCGATCAGCCATACGACCGTGGATGGCGACCTGCTGACACTGTACTTCGACGCCGCGACGCACCGTCTCGTGCGGCGGGAGCAGATGGGCGTTGGCTCGCTCGGCGACGAGGTCGATGCGTTCCACTTCGGCGATTACGCGCCGAGGTCAGGCTTCCTCGTCCCGCGGCTGCTGGAGGTTACGTGGAACGGTAACCTCGCGAGCCGCTACCGGCTGACTGCGTTCGCACCCTCGGCGGAGATCCCGGACAGCGTCTTCACCGTGCCGGCCGGGTACGTGACGCAGGCACCGGCGAGGCCACCCGCGGTCGAGCGGATCGCGGACGGGCTGGCGTACGTCGAGCGGCTCGGCGGCGGCTACCGCATGCTGGTGGCGGACGTGGGGGAGGGCCTGCTCGTGGTCGACGCGCCGGTCTCCGCGGATGTGACCCGCACGGCGATCCGGCTGATCGAGGAGGCGTTCCCGGGTCGGCCGATCCGCTACGTCGTGATCACCCACCACCACGCCGACCACATCGGCGGGCTCGCCGCCTTTGCCGCGCTCGGCGCGACGGTGCTCTCGGCGCCCGGCAGCGAGGACTACCTGCGGCGGATGAACGCGGTGCCGCGCACGATCGGAGTGGTCGGCGCACGCCCGCCCGCGCCGGTGGTGCCGCGTATCGAGACGCTGACGGGTCGGCGCACTTTCGGCAGCGGCGCAAGCGCCGTCGAGGTCATCGACGTCGGCCCGACCTCGCACGCAGCCGCGATGCTCGCCGTGTACGTGCCGTCGCAGCAACTGCTCTTCCAGGGCGACCTGCTGCGGATCAACGAGCACGGCGGCGTGGTCCACGCGCCGGCAGCCGCGTCGGACCTGGACGGCATCATCCGCCGGTTCCGGCTGGACGTCCGCTCGATCGGCGCGGTGCACGGCATCAACGGCACGATCGACGATCTGCGTGCGGCGCTCGAGCGCGCGGCCGGCCGATAACCGATCCGCCGGTGTCGGCGCCGGGCGCCGCGGCACCGGGCCCGGCCGCCTCTTCGTGCCGCGACCTCGCTTCGTCGGGAGTCCGCTGGCTTCGGCCGGGGAGCGCACGTACGAAAGCCGAACGCGTCGGACTCGCTGATCCGGCAGAATATTCGCCATAGAAACGGGAACTTTCCTGGAGGTTGTGCATGAGAACGACGATACCGCTGGCGGCCGTGTTCATTTCCGGGTGCGCAGGCATCAGGACCGGCCTGACTCAACCCGGGACCCCGATGCCGCCCGCGCCAGGCCGCGGCGTCAGAGGCAGTGTGCGGCGTGCACTCGAAGCCGCGGCAGTCATCATGCTGGCGGCATGCGGAGGTGACAGTGGTCCGGTCGAGCCGGCCAACAACGGCAGCATCCGGGGCATCGTCACCGACAACGCCGGCGCGACCGTGGCGAACGCTGCGGTCGAGTTGACCGGGAACGGGCAGGCTGCCCGCACCACGAACAGCGGCGCCGAGGGCGTCTACACC
>JACDHQ010000523.1 GCA_013820975.1 Gemmatimonadaceae bacterium | reverse complement strand
GGGTGGCACTCGCGCCCGAGCTCGAAGTCGAGGGGCGCAGCGTCGACGACGTGCTGGCGCTCGTGACGGGCCGCGTGGCGGTACCGGACTGACGATGCGTCCCGTCCGCCGCCTGCTGCGCATCTCGGCCGAGCCGCGGCTCGCGCTGGCGTGTGCGCTGGTGGCGCCGCTCTGGTTCATCCCCGGCGTCGCCGGCCTCGTGCTTGGTGGCGCTGGGCTGGCCGCCGTCGTGGTCGCGACGATCGTGGACTGGATGCGACTGCCCGGCCGCGAGTACCTCGCGGTCGAGCGGGAGGTTCCGGAGAGCCTGGGGCTCGGCGACGAGACGCCGATCCGCTATGTCGTGCAGTCTCGCTGGCGGCGCGACGTGACGGTTCGCATTGCCGACGAACTTCCCGATGCCCTCCAGGGGGGCGCGACGGCATCGGGCACCGCGGTCGCGGTGCCCGCCGGTGCTGAAGTGGTGGTGACGCTGCCGGTGACGGGCGTACGGCGCGGGCGATTCCCGCTTGGTCGCGTCGGGTGGCGCGCGCACACCCCCCTCGGCCTGCTCGCGGCATACTGGATCGGCGAGTCGGAGCACAGTGTGCTGGTCGCGCCGTCGGTGAGTGGCGTGCGGCGATTCCGGCTGCTGGCGATCCAGCACCGGCTGCACACGGCCGGGGTGCGTGCGCTGCGCCGGAAGGGAGAGGGGCAGTCGTTCGCCGGGCTGCGCGAGTATGCCGTCGGCGACGATCCGCGCCACGTGGACTGGAAGGCCACCGCGCGGCGCAACACGCTGATCACGCGCGAATACAGCATCGAGCAGTCACAGACGGTGCTCACCCTCGTCGATGCCGGCCGCGGGATGACGCAGCTCGCCGGCGCGTATCCGCGCTTTGAGCACGCGCTCTCGTCGGCGCTGGTCCTGACGGACGTCGCGGTCGCGGCCGGCGATCGTGTGGGCACGCTCCTCTTCGACGACGAGGTCCGTGCCTTCGTGCCGCCACGGCGCGGCCGCGGCGCACTCGGCGCCATCCGCAACGCGCTCATTCCCGTGACGGCGACGATGACGGAGCCCGACTACGCCGCGGCGTTCCGCTATCTCGCCGTGCACCAGCGTCGCCGCGCGTTGATCGTCTTCTTCACCGACGTGATCGATGTTCGCGCCTCGCGCGCGCTCGTGGCGCACGTGACGCGAAGCGCGGCGCGCCACCTCGTGGTGATCGTCGCGCTGCGGAACGACGCGCTGATCGCGAGTGCGCTGCCGAGTGGGAGGAAGGCGCTGGACCTCTACGAGAGTGCCGCGGCCGAGGAGCTGATCTCGAGCCGCGACGAGGCGCTGGAGCGGATGCGCCGGGCGGGTGCGACGGTGCTGGATGTCTCGCCGACCGGCATGACGGCGGCCGTGGTGAACCGCTACCTCGAGATCAAGGGGCGCGGAGCACTCTAACGGGCCCGGCAGTCGGTTGGCGGGATGGTGCCGGTCCGCCATCGAACACCGATCACTCGGTTGCGCGAGGAGTGCCGGTGCCCGACCGAACACCGATCAATCGGGTTGCAGGCCGAGTACCATGCCCCGACCGAACACCGATCAATCGATCGAGTCCCGAACAGCAACGGATCCGCTGCGGAGGTAGAGATACAACAGCACCGCGGTGACGCCGGAGACCGCAAGCTTCCCCTCGAGCGGCCACCAGGGGATGGGCGAGATCATTCCCTCGATCGTGCCGGCGACGAGGAGCAGGAGCGTGACGCCGGCGATGAGCCGGATCGCGCGGGCGCCATCCTCCACGAGGGCCATCCGTCGCGTGCGCGTGCCCGGCACGAGCAGGGCGCCCGCGAGCAGCAGTCCGCCGCCGCCGGCGACGCAGATCGCGAAGAGCTCGAGCACGCCGTGCGGCGCGACGAAGGCGAGGATGAGGTTGAAGATACCCTTTGATGCATAGAGGCCGAACACGGCGCCGATGCTGATGCCGTTCATCGCCAGCAGCAGCACCGTCGGCACGCCGGCCGCGACACCGGAGGCGAAGGCGACGTACGACACCTGCACGTTGTTGGCGATGATCTGGCTCGCCATCACCGGCCGGAACACTTCAGGAATGTCGATGTATCCCTCACCCTCGGTGGCGGCGCGGCGCACGCCGTCCTCCGCGCGGTCGAGCATGCCGGGGGGCAGGAGGGTCGCGGCGACTTCCGGATTTCGCATCACGGCAACCGACGCGACCAGCATCGGAAGGAAGAGCAGCGCCGCAGCGATGGTGATGGGAAACCAGGAGCGGCGGATCTCGCGGGGGACGTCCACCATGAAGTAGCGCACCACCTGCACCAGCGTGAGCGACCGGCCGCGATAGAGCAGGTTGTGCGCACCGGCGACGAGCCGGCTGAGGTAGAACACCTCCGCCTGCGAAGCGCCGCGAGTCGCGGTGCGCAGCCGCGCGAGGTCGGCGGCGAGATCCCGATAGTCGGCGACGAAGGTGCGCACGCCGTCCTCGCCGAGCGAGCGCAGGCCGCGTCGCTGCGCCTCGGCGAGCCGGGTCGCGAAGGCGTTCCAGCGTGGGGCGCGCATCGCAATGATTGCATGCCGTTCACGCGCCGCGCCCGTCGCACGCGAGGCC
>JACDHQ010000522.1 GCA_013820975.1 Gemmatimonadaceae bacterium | reverse complement strand
GCCGCCGAGAGCGCGAGCAACAGCGCGAGCACCAGCGCGAGCAGCAGCGCCGGCGACGCGCGGGAGAGGCGCCGGGTTCGCGCGTGGTGGGCGATGCGGGCGGTGGCCACTGGGGTGGCATCGGGCAACGTGATCATGTCCGCCCGTCGCGGGGCACGGTGCGTGCCCGCGCAACTCTCGCGCTGTCAACGATTAGCGGCGCTGCGCGCTGATTGACCGTCCCGGGTGCCACCCGTATATTCGCCCGACCCGATGCTTCGCCTCCGAAGCGCCGGGTCTCCCCGCCTGGAGGCCTCCGCGTGACCGCCGCCTGCGCATTCTGCGGACGGGACAACGAGACCGGCTCCCGCTTCTGCATGGATTGCGGCAAGCCACTCGATCCTGCCGCTGCACGCGCCATTCCCTCGTACAGTCCGGCTGCCTCGGTTCCCGCGCACGCGGGCGCCGGCGGCGCCATGCGCCCGCCCGCCGCCCCTCCCTTGCCCGCTCCGCCCGAGGGGGCTGGATATCGCAGCTCGATCCCCTCGACTCGCGTGTCCGGGCCCCCTCCGCCTGCCTCGACTTCACCCGCAGCCGGCAGCCTGCAACCTGCTGGTCCCCGACCCCCCTCCCCCGACCCCCAACCGCACGTGAACTGCCCCCGCTGTGCACGGCAGGTCGATGGCTCGCTCCCCTACTGCGGGGCGTGCGGCACCCGAATGGCGCCCACCCCCGCCGTCGCGCAGGCCGCATGCGCCGGCTGTGGCACCGACTACGAGCCGGGCGACCTCTTCTGCGCACGCTGCGGCAACCGTGTGGGGAGCCGCGTGTCGGTGGAAGGGACGATCGAGCCCACCGGCACCCTGCTCTTCACCGCCCGCGGGGTGTCGATGGGGCCGAAGCTCGCCCTCCTCGACGACCAGGGGGAAATCGCGACGGTCTTCACGCTCGAGCGCGGCGAGGCCGTGATCGGCCGCGGGGATGCGGACATCCGCTTCGGCGACGACAGCTTCATGTCGCCGCTGCATGCCCGGGTCGAGATGCGCGAGGGCACGCTCTGGCTGCGCGACCTCGGATCGCGCAACCTGAGCTGGGTCTTCATCGACGAGCCGACGCGCCTCGCCGACGGCGACATGATGCTCATCGGCTCGCAGGTGCTGCGCTTCCGTCGGCTCGGCTTTCCGGGGCCGTACAGCAGCGATGCCGATGCCACGCGCCGCATGGGCTCACTCACGCCGTCGGCCGACGTCGCGGTGCTCGAGCAGCTGCGCCCCGACGGCAGCGTGCGCGACATGCTCCACCTCTCCCCCGGCCGCAGCATCGTCGCCGGCCGCGAATCCGGCGACTGGCTCTTCTCGTACGACCAGACGATGAGCGGGCGCCACGCGGAAGTCCGCTCGGAGGACAGCGAGTTCTTCGTGCACGACGTCGGCAGCCGCAATGGGGTCGCGGTCGCGGTGCGCGGCGAGAAGACGCTCAAGGCTGGCCAGCGCGTGCTCCTCGGCGACCAGATCCTCCGCGTGGAGAGCATGTAAGGGATGAGCGCCTCGAAGATCTGCCCGCAGTGCAACAACGAGTACGCCCTCGACCAGCGCTTCTGCCCGCTCGACGGCGCGACGCTGAAGACGCAGGGGTCAGCGGACGACCTCGTGGGCTCGGTGGTCGCCGACCGGTATTACGTGCTGCGCAAGCTCGGCGAGGGAGGCATGGGGCAGGTCTACCTGGCCGAGCACGTGCGCATGGGGCGCAAGAGCGCGCTCAAGGTGATGCACCCCGGCATGGTGCACGACGCCGATGCGATCTCGCGCTTCAACCGCGAGGCGGCCAACGCCAGCCGCATCAGCCACCCGAACGTCGCGGCGATCTACGATTTCGGTGAAACGGGCGATGGGCTGATCTACCTCGCGATGGAATTCGTGGAGGGCGATGCACTGACGCAGGTGGTGGAGCGCAGCGGCGCCCTGCCGCCGCTCCGCGCCGCCGACATCATCCGTCAAAGCTCCGAGGCGCTGTCCGCCGCGCACGACATGGGGATCGTGCACCGCGACCTCAAGCCCGACAACATCATGATCGCCCGCAACCGCGACGGCAGCGATTGCGTGAAGGTCGTGGACTTCGGGATCGCGAAGTCGAACGAGGGCTCGCAGAAGGTGACGAAGACGGGACTCGTCGTCGGCACCCCGGAGTACATGAGCCCAGAACAGCTGGCGGGCGACAAGCTCGATGGCCGCAGCGACACCTACTCGCTGGCGCTGGTCGCCTTTCATCTACTTACGGGCCGACTTCCGTTTCCCAGCGAGTCGGCGCAGGAGTCGATGATCATGCGCCTCACCGATCGCCCCAAGCGGCTGAGCGACATGCGCGCCGAAGTGGAGTGGCCGGCGGAGCTGCAGGCGGTGATGGACCGTGCCCTCGAGCGCGACGCGAAGGCGCGCTACGCGAGCGCCGCCGAGTTCGGCCGCGATTTCGCGCGGGCGATCGAGACGATGCCCGAGGCAGCCGTGATGACCGCCGGCACGCAGGTGATGGACGCCACGGCGGTGATCCCGCCCACGCGCGTGGCCGCGGCGGATGCCGGCGCCACGGCGGTGATCGGCGCGCCCGGCGTCACCCCGGCG
>JACDHQ010000521.1 GCA_013820975.1 Gemmatimonadaceae bacterium | reverse complement strand
CCGCCTCGCGGGGCCGCGTGATCGTCACCGGCGTCGGGAAGTCGGGGCTGATCGGCCGGAAGATCGCCGCGACCCTGACCTCGACGGGCACCCCGGCGACCTTCCTTCATCCCGTGGAAAGTGTCCACGGCGACCTCGGGATCGTCGGGGCGGATGACGTCGCCATCCTCCTTTCCAAGAGCGGGGAGTCCGATGAACTGCTGGCACTGCTCGAACACCTGAAGCGGCTCGGGGTACGGACGATTGCGGTCACGGGCAGCGACCGGTCGTCGCTCGCCCGGCACTGCGACGTCTCGCTCGACGCGTGGGTTCGCGAGGAGGCGTGTCCGCACGACCTCGCGCCGACGACCAGCACGACGGTGGCGCTCGCCCTCGGGGACGCCCTTGCGGTGGCGCTGCTGGAAGAAAAGGGATTCGCGCGGGAGGATTTTGCGCGGATCCATCCGGGCGGGTCGCTCGGCCGGCAGTTGCTGGTGCACGTGGACGACGTCATGGTCGCGGAACCACTTCCGGTGGTGGCCCCCGACGCGACGATGCGGGAGGCGATCGTATGCATCGCCGAGCTGCGTGGCATCGCCATCGTTGCCGACGAGACGCGGCGCGTGATGGGCGTCGTGACGGGCGGTGACCTGTCGCGGCTGATGGAGCGCGTGGAGGCGAGCATCCTCACGATGCGCGTCACCGAGGTGATGAACCCGGCGCCGAAGCTCGCCACATCGGGCGAGCTGGCGAGCGCCGTCGTATTCCGGATGGAGCAGCACGGGGTGATGTCGATGCCGGTGGTGGACGCCGACGGACGGGTGGTGGGAGTGATCCACCTGCATGACCTGCTGCGGGCGCGCGTCGCATGACCGGACGGGCCTTCGCGTTCGCGTTCGTGATGGTCGCGTCCCTCGCCGCCGGCGCATGCCGCCAGTCGGCGCAGCCCCCGGTGAGCACCAATGCGACGGCCGACAGCGCCGACCAGATCATGGTCGAGGTGCGCTCGCTGCTGACCAACGCCGGCGTGCAGCGAGGCGAGCTGTTCGCCGACACGGCGTACGTCTTCGACGACAACTCGCGCTTCGAGTTCCGCAACGTGCGGACGATCTTCAACACGTCCACCGGGGTGCAGGACGGCACGATGAAGGCAAGGCGTGGCCGCTACGACATCCGCAACGGGATCCTCGAGGGATTCGGCGACGTCGAGATCGTGACGAACGACGGCAAGCGGGTCACGTCGCCGCACCTGCGCTACGACCAGGGGCGCAACCTCGTGACGAGCGACAGCGCGTACACGCTGCGGGAGGGAAGCAGCGTCCAGCGCGGCGTCGGCTTCGAGACCGACCCGCAGCTCAATCGGTTCCAGTGCAAGGCATCGTGTGGCGGTTCCGCCCCCGTGGCCATCCCGATCTCATGAGGGGCGTCCTCGCGGCCAGCATCGTCGCGGTGCTCCTTGGGGCGGTGCAGGCCGGCGCGCAGGAGGCCAGCTGCACGCTCGTCGAGAAGCGCTCCAACACGATCACCCGCTACCGGCTGCCGAGCGGTGAGGCGAACATCTTCGTCGGCGGCGGCGGCGTCACCATGCGCTGCCCATCACGCGGGATCACCCTCGTTGCCGATAGCATCGAGCAGTACGGCGACGAGCGTCGAATCTTCCTGCTCGGCAGGGTGAGCTACCGCGAGCCGCGCCTCGCGCTCGCGTCGAACTATCTCACCTACTTCCTGGCCGACGAGCGCATCGTCGCATCCGGCAATGTCGTCGCCACGCTGCCGAGCGGCTCGACGCTGCGCGGACCGCAGGCGGAGTACCGCCGCGCCGTCGCCCGGGTGCGGGACGTGTCGGAGCTGCACTCCATCGGCCGGCCGACGGTCACCATCGTGCGGCAGCAGCCGCGCACACGCCCAGCCACCGCCGCCGCCGGTGCCACCGACGGCCCGACGACCGTCACGGCCAACGTCCTGTACGTCCGCGGCGACTCGCTGCTGTATGCCTCGGGGCAGGTGGACATCGTCCGCACCGATTTCGGCGCCCGCGGCGACTCGGTCTTCATGAACACGTCCACCGAGTACATGCGCCTCATGCGCGGGCCGGCCATCGAGGGACGCGGCGGCCGCCCGTTCACGCTCACGGGCACGCTCATCGACCTGTTCTCACGCAGCCGGCAGCTCGACCGGGTGCTTGCCCAGGGGAATGCGAATGCCACCAGCGACGGGATGACGCTCTCGTCGGACACCATCGAGTTCCGCGTCGCCGATGACCTCCTGCAGGCCGCCGCCGCCTGGGGGCGGACCCGCCAGGCAGAGGCCATCTCGCAGTCGCAGCGCATCACGGCCGACTCGATCAACGTGCGGATGCCCGCGCAGCGCGTGCAGGCCATGCATGCGCTGGGCAATGCGTACGCCGAGGCGTCGCCTGACACCGTGCGCTTCATGACCGCGGACAAGGACTGGCTCCGCGGCGACACGATCGTCGCGCTGTTCGACACGGTCACCGCGTCACCGGGGGATTCCGCACGGGCGGAGATTCGTGAGATCATCGCCTTCGTGGCGGCGCGGTCCTATCAGCATATGCCCCCGCGGGATACCTCGCTTCGCTGCCCCGCGATCAGCTATGTCC
>JACDHQ010000520.1 GCA_013820975.1 Gemmatimonadaceae bacterium | reverse complement strand
CATCGACCCCACCGCGGCGCCAAGCACCGCAACCGGCCCTTCACTCCCCGCCGAGCCGCCGGAGCCGAGCGTGATCGCCGACGCCACCGTCCGCACCGCCACGGGGCGCGCCGGCACCCGCGCGTCGTGCTTGGCAACGGCACGCTGCACGTCGGGCACGTTCTGCCCGTCCGGGATCCCCGCGCGCCGCACCACATACCACGCCGCCCATGTGCCGAATGCCGTCAGGATCGGCCAGTAGAGCGCGCGGATCGCGATCGGCATCCGCGCACCCGGCCACTCGATGAAGACGAGATGGCTCAGGTCGATGAGCCGGTAGAACAGGACGACGGCAAGCCCGCCGACGACGCCGATGACGCCGCCGACGACCAGCAGCAGGCTTCCTTCATCCCAGTCGCGGCGCTCGAGCCACCGCTGCAGGGCGGCCAGCCACTGCATCACGCAGAGTGGTCGTGCACGGCCCGCCACCCGTCGGGCGTCCGCAGCCAGACGAGCGTGAACCAGCCGGTCTGGTCGGGCTCACCGCCGCCGGAGAGTACGAATTGCGCCGTCTCGAGTGCCGCGTCACGCCCCAGCGGCCGGAGCGTCACCTGCTCGAAGCGCAGCCGCTGCTTCGGCATCCCATCGCGAAAATACGTGCGCGTGAACGCTTCCTCGATCGCCGCGACGCCGGGGCGCGGCCCCTGCCGGGTCATGAAGGTGACGCTGTCCACGTAGATCGCGAGGTGTCCCTTCAGGTCGCCGCGATTCCACGCCTCGGTCGACGCCGTGGTCCGAGCGCGAATCTCGGCTTCATCGGCGGCCCATGTCGCTGGAACCGGGGCGATGCCGTGGGTGGTCGCCATGCAACCAGCGGTCGTGAGGGCGAGCACGGCGGCGAGCAGTGCGGAGCGGAACGGCATGGTCCATCCGGGACGAAGTGGAGGCCGGTGCAATGGCTGACGCTGGATGATGGTGAATAACGTCCCAGGGTGCCGCGGCGCCACCCCGAAGGCGCCCCTGTCGCCCGCGCATCCCGCTGTTATTGTCTGGAACGCCTCTACGGACGCTCGATACTCCCTCCTGGATTCGGCCCATGCGTGCATCGCCACTGTCACCCGTCATCCTCTGCCTGCTCGCTGCCAGTGTGGCATGCGCACCGTCAGCGGTGGCCCCCGCGCCGACACTCGCGCCGACACTCGCGCCCGACCTCGGCAAGCGAGTCGTGGCATTGCACGGAGTGGTGACGTCGGCACATCCGCTCGCCAGTGAGGCCGGCCTCGCCATCCTGCGGCAGGGGGGGAACGCCGTCGATGCGGCCGTGGCGGCGGCATTCGCAGTCGGTGTCGTGGAACCGAACATGTCGGGGGTCGGCGGCAGCGGGGCGATGCTGATGTGGCAGCAGCGCTCGCGCCGCGCCGACTACCTCGACTTCTATGCCGCCCAGCCCACGGCTGCCTTCGCCGCGGCGGGGATCACCGGACCGGCGAGTGATGTCCCGCTTCGCAACGCCGGCGTGCCGGGGGAGGTCGCGGGATTGCTGGCCGCACACGAACGATTCGGTACGCTGCCGCTGGCCACGGTGCTTGCGCCGGCCATCCGCGTCGCCGAGGAAGGGTTCCCCCTCTACCAGGTCCTGGGCGAGATGGTCGAGCGCGACACGGTGCGGCTCGGCCGCGATGCCGTTGCGCGCGCGCTGTTCTGGCGCGGCGACACGCTCAAGGTGCCGGGCGACCGCATCGTCAATCCCGAGCTGGCGATGGTGATGCGCCGTATCGCCACGCAGGGGCGCGCCGGCTTTTACGAGGGCGAGACGGCACGCGCCGTCGTCGAGCGGATGAACGCCGGTGGCCATCCCGTCCGCCTGTCGGACTTCGCGGCGTACCAGCCGGTGTGGAAGCGCCCACTGTGTACCACCTATCGAGCGGATGTCGTGCTGTCCGCGCCGCCGCCGCAAGGCGGGATGCAGCTCGTGCACTCGTTGAAGCTGCTCGAGCCGTACGACCTCCGGTCGGTGGGCCTGCCGACGCGGTCGGCGGAGGCCTTCGACATCTTCACATCGGCGCTGCGGGTGGGTCAGGCCGGCACCCGTGGCAGCGACGACCCGCGCTGGACCGTCGTGCCGGCGCGCGGCGCCGTCTCGAGCAGCTACGCCGCGGTGCGGCACAACCTCGTCGGCACGGGACGCGCCGCCGACACGGCATCGACAGGCGCGGCGATCGAGCACGACGCAGCGTCGTCGCCGGCAGCCTGTGCGCCGTTCGAGCCGTACGGCGAGGCGCGTGTGGCGATAGCAGGAGGCTTCGAGGCCGAGCGCGCCGTGCCGGCCGAGCATGCGGCTGGCGGCGAGACGACGCACATCTCCGTCGTCGATGCCGAGGGGAATGCGGTCGCGGTGACGGTTACCAACAGCAGCGTCTTCGGCAATCGGGCCGGCGTGCTCGGCTTCTTCCTCAACGACTCCGGGATCTCGTTCTTCCGTGCCGCCGACCTTGCGCGCGCCGACGCCCCCGCATGGCGTACGCGCATCTCGACGATCGCGCCGACGCTCGTCGTGAATGACCGCGGCGTCCGCATGGTCGTGGGTTCTCCGGGCGGCGGCCGCATCCCGTTCGCGATGATGC
>JACDHQ010000063.1 GCA_013820975.1 Gemmatimonadaceae bacterium | reverse complement strand
TGTCGAACGTGACGCCGAAGAGCGACGGCAGCTTGATGAGCAGCGCCGCCGTGAGCGCAAGGCCGAAGGCGACGATCATGTCGCGCATGGGCGCACCGGGCACCTCGCCCGCAACGGAACCCGAGAGCACGAGCTGCTTCCAGAGCCGCTCCGAGTGCTCGCGCGCGAACTCGCGGGAGAGCCCGTCGAGGTCGCCCATGCGCTTGACCGCCACGAGGAACGCCTCGTCGGCAGCGAGTCCTGCGCGCATCAGTGCGGCGATCTGCTCGCGCAGGTGATCCTCGAGCTCGGCGACGTCGACGGTGTGGATCGCCTGGCGCCGTGCGAGGAAGGTGCGCCAGCGGCCGACCTGCTCCTCGATCGAGGCGGCGTCGGCGTTGGCCGGCGTCCCGGACAGCGAGTCTGATGGACTGGATGGTGTCGTCATGTCAGGCGGCCCTCAACGTCGGCGTCGCCCAGGACCCGGCGCTCACCGGGACGGGCAAGGTGAATGCGTCCCAGATCCCGCGCAGCGTCGAATCCACCGCCTGCCACTGCCTCCGCTCCTCCGCCAGCTGTGCGTGTCCGCCCGGCGTGATGCGGTAGTACTTCCGCTTGCGCCCGGTCTCGGCGCTCTCCCACCGCGACTCGACGTGGCCGAGCCGCTCGAGGCGGTGGAGCACTGGGTAGAGCATCCCGTCGGTCCATTCCATCCGCCCGGCCGAGAGCTCCCGGACCCGCTGGAGGATGGCGTAGCCATAGCTGTCCCCTTCGGCCAGGATCGACAGGACGATGGGGGTGGACGAAGCGGCGATGAGGTCCTTGTTGATGGACACTGCGGCAGGGGGTCGGGAGACGGGGAGTTGGGACGGCGGCACCCATACCAAGCGCTGCGATACATTGCAGCGCAAGGTATACCCATCCTACGTTGCGGTTCTAGGTATGTAAAGGCCCAGTTCCGCGCCCGGGCACGACCGCTGCAACCCCGTGGTGCCAGCGCCCGTATGTTCATCGCGGCCTGTGCGCTCAGCGCGGCCGCCTCGCTCACCCCCGCCGGAGCCCGCTGTGGACTACACCGACACCCCACTCTTCAAGAGCCTCAACGCGACCCGGGACAGTCTCGAGTCTGCGATCCGGGACCAGGTCGACCTCGTCCGGGGTCCGGGGTCCGCGGACTGGGAGGCGCGCGTCGGCGCGGCGCTCACCCTCCCCCTTACCGGTGTGTCCGCTGCGCTGGTTGGGCTGGCGCACCTGGCGCTCATCTCTACGGATGAGGGAGCGTGGCGGCGTGTATTCAGGGAGGATGAGCCGACAGTCTCCGACGGACCGGTGGGCGAACCGGGTTAACGAACGAACTGCCGTCTGATTTTTTTTCGGACCAGGGCCCACCAGGAGGAGTCACTAGTCAGGCCTAGTGCGCCACACCGCGCCTGAGTTCCGACTCGCCACCGTCGATGTAGGCACGGTACCCCTCCGGGTCGATGAACGGATCCACCGGATTCGCCGCCGTGTCGCGCGCGACGAACTTGCGGTAGCGTCCCCACAGGCGCGCATGCGACGTCACCCAGATGTCCGCCTGCAGGCTCCGTAGCACCTGGAAGGTGCGCTCGAAGTCCGGCGCCTGGCCGGAATATCGGCTCACTCCCAGCACGACGAGGCTGCACGCGCTCACGGCCTGCAGCTCCCGGTCGCCATCCTGCACGGGAAACGACCATGACGTGCAGCCGCGTGTGTGCCCCGCGGTGACGTGCGCGGTCAGCGCAACGGGGCCGACGCGGATCGTGTCGCCGTCATCGAATCGATGGTCGACACGCGCGGCGGGATAGCCGAGGATGCCGACCCGGACGAGGGGGCGGAGCGCCCAGTGGATGTCGGGATCGTCCCCACCGGCCTCGATGACGTCCGCGCTCGCGTGGCTCGCCCAGATCTCCGCACCCGATGCCTCCTTCAGCGCCGCCAGCCCGCCGGCATGGTCGCCGTGCGGCTCGGAGTTGAGCAGCACCCGGACGTCGCGGATGTCGAAGCCGAGCTCAGCGATGCTCGCGATGATCAGTGGCGGCGTCCCGGGATAGCCGCCGTCGATCACCACATGCCCCTGCGGCCCTGTGATGAGGAAGGCCGCGATGTCGTTCGCGCCGACGTAGTAGAAGTTGCCCGCAATCCGGAACGGCCTGGCGTACTTCTGCCCGCCGTCGTCCGAGCCCTGCTTCCACGCCCTGCCGAGAAGAAAAAGGGGAGCCGCCAGAATGGCGAACGCGATCAGGATCAGGCGGCGCCGCGTGATGCGCCGGCGGGGGGCTGGGCCGGGTGACTTGTTTGCTTCCACCGTTACAGTGTACTTTGCGTTACAAAGTCAATCAAGGGGCTCATCGCCGGCGAACGCGCTCCTCCCGGGCGCACCCGCGGGCGTCCGTCAACCTGAGGGGACCAGCAGCGTCACGCGCCGGATCACCTCGACGGAATAGCCGTCCTGCGCAAGCAGCTGCTCGAGCGCCCGCGCGGCGCTCTCGTCGGCATGCTGCAGGATGCCCGATTGCTGCGCGGCCGCCAGGAGCTGCGCCCGAACGCGCTGCTGGATCACGTCGCGATCGGCTCCCGTGAACGGATTGATCAGCCCCGCGCGCTCGTCGTAGGTCCTCACGTTCACGATGTCCACGCTGAAGACCTCCGCCGGAGGCAGCGTGACGCGGATCCGCTTCTCCACGGAGTCGATTCGCACCTGTGCGCCCTTCTCGAGGTCGATCCCGGCTGCGACGCGCGCGGTGACGACGAGGAGTGTCCGCTTGGTGGAGCCGAGTCGCGTCTGCTGGTAGGTGACGACGTCGCGCAGCGTCATTTCCGAGGCGACCAGCCGCGCGACGGCCTGGATCCGCTGCACCACCAATTCCTGGGTGATCGCTGGCGGCTGCGCCCTGCCGAATCCCGCGACGCCGGCAATGGCCCGACGGCCGGCGGCGGCCGCGATCGCGAGCGCGGCCAGGAGGGCGATGGCGACCAACCCCCACGAGAGCATGCGGCGCTGCTGTGCGTTCAGGAATGCGTCGGGCATCACTCGTGGCCCTGCACGAGTCGATCCGCCGCGTGCGGGCCGGTGGCGGCCGAAGTAGGCGGTCGGGCGGGCGAGGACCGCGGAGACGCTTGGGGTGCATGCTGCTGCGTAGGCATGCGCTGCCCCCCTGCGTGACCCGCGCCGCTGCTGGAGCGGTTACATGGGAATCCCACCCGGGAACTCCGGAACGCTCCCGATGCGCCTTCGCGCCGGGGGTTCTTCTCAGTCCCGGCGGTGGCTGGCACCTCGGGGGAATTGCGCATCGAGCCGAAGGGCGATTCCGCCGTGCATGCTTTCCTGTATCCAATGAAGGTGGACGAGGCACAGAACGTCTCGGCCCCGCACGCAGCGTTCCGGGCGTGGTGCTCGTTCGCAAGCTCAATGGGACGCTCGCCCACGTCCGGCTGTGGGTGACCCCGGAACGCCCAGACTGGGAACAGCACCTTGGCGACTGGGCCGCGGGGGCGGTTCACCTCCTTCATCGACAAGCGTGGCTGGATCGAGTCGACGGAGATCTTCATCGGCAACACGCCCGAGCCGCCGATGGGCTGGGGCGTCGCGTACACCCACGAGATGCTGCACATCCTCGGCGCGGGACACACCAGCAGGATCCCGACCCCGCAGGGTGCCGCGATGCGCACGTCCGAGCCGTCGCAATACGACGTCGCGTACCTCGAGCTTGCGCGGGAGATCATGCCGCTCGAGCGCCTGCACAACACGAAGCTGAGCCTGATGCCCGCCACCATCGGCCAGCGGCGGCTGGAGTTCGGGCTGCCGGCCCTGCCGATGCTGCATGCGCGGTAAACACGAGCGGCGGCGCGGTCGCGGGTGCGGGAGCTGACCGTGTGCTACCTCATCGCACCTGCAGCTTGTCCTGACCGATCAACCGCTGCTCCCTATCGTAGATGGAGACGAATGGCGTCCCGGGCACCAGCGGCTGCGCAGGGACCACCTCGACCACGTGCGATGGCGCCTGGCCATACCGTACCGGCGGATACAGGTCACCGGCTGTCGTGCCGATCGACCAGAGTGTCGCGCCGTCGATCCTGTCCTCGGAAATGCGCAGCCGCCCGATGCCGCACTTCGGGTCCCATGAAATTTCCGGTGTGGGACCGGAGGTCGCGATGATGCGCACCGACAGGTTCTTGCACGGCTCAGGCGGGTCGGTGAAGAGGCTGCAGGAGCCGGAGAATCCGGTGACGACGGCTACCACGGCGAGACGACGAATCATGATGTTGATCGGAAGGCGGAGAGACGGCCGCCGGACGATCAATCCGCGTCGGTCCACGTGATGTCCATGTCCGTCGGCCGATGACGCCGCCAGATCCCCGCCGAGCCCGACGACGGCGGCTCGACCATCTCCAGGCGCACCTCGAGCGGCGAGGGGTGATCGGCGAAGGTCGGCCGCAGGTCCTCCAGCACGATCGTGTACGCCTCGGCCACGTCGGGAGCCGCGACGACGCCGAGGTGAATGGGATGCGCGAAGCGCTGCATCTCCATGGTGCCGCGCGCCATCGGATGCGCCTCGTCCCAACCCTCGGGCTTTTCGGCGACCGTGAACAGGAATGTCATCATGACGGAAAAGTGCTGGCCTCGACCCGCGGCGGGAAGTGCCCCGAGCACATCGGCAGTGGCGCCGGTTGCCCGGGGGAGCAAGGGTGCATCACCGCCTGATGCAGCCTCGGCCAAGCCATCTCGGCACGCGCTCGCGATAGGAGATCCAGGCCAGCGTAGCGCTCCTGACGTTGCCGGTGCGCCTGCCGCGTGATGCGGCGGCAGCGTTGACGGCGAGGCGGGGACGAAGGTCGTGGATCTGCAGGGCGGCGAGCATGGCGATCCCTCCTGGTCGTGCGGGCCGGCTGCGGTGGATGCGGCTTCGTCGTCGAAGGCGGCGATCGCGGGCAGCGGGAAAACGGCGTGCGCGGCGTGCGGCGGCACGGCGAACACCGGTCCGTGCCATGATGCCACCAACCGCGGAATGGCGCCAGAGCCACTGGACACGGAGTCACGGAGTCACACGGGCCTGGACACGGACTCACGGAGTGACACGGGCCTGGCCCCCCTTCGCGGGCGCAATTGCCGGCCGCTCACCGGAGCTGAAACTCGCCTCGGGCAACGGCGGTGCGACTCGCGAAGACCGTGGGGATGGTTCGCCGCTCCCGGTACGTCGCGTCATACGCCACCGACGCCACATTCGGCCGATTGGTGACGTTCAGGACCTCGGCGTCGCTCGAGATGATGGGGCTGGCGCCGCGAGGGTGAGGCCTACTTCACCGTCGAGCGGGCGGTGGTCTTCCTGGTCGCGGACGTCTTCGTGGTGGAGCGCTTGGCCGTCGTCGTCTTCACAGTCGCACGCTTCGCCGTCGTCGTGGCCTTGACACTCGTGCGCTTCGCGGCCGTCGTCTTCGCAGCGACCGTGCGCTTCGCGGCCGGCGTCTTCGCCGTGACCGTGCGCTTCGCGGCCGGCGTCGTGGCAGCGACCGTGCGCTTCGCGGCTGGCGTCTTCGCAGCGACCGTGCGCTTCGCCGCCGAGCTCTTCGCCGTCACTGCCTTCCTGGCGGGGGCGCGCTTCGCCGTCGACCGCTGCACTGCGGTGCGCACGACCGGCCGCTCCAGCAGCGGCCGGCTGGCGATGTACTCGGGCGTGAAGCCGTACCGCTCCGGGTCCTTCGCCACACGGGCGACCGCGATGAACTTCGGCACGTAGTCGCGCGTCTCCTTCGGCAGCCGGTGCGCGATGCGGTAGAAGTCCGCATCGGTGCCCGTCGTCTGCCCGGTGACTTCCTTCAGCACCCTTCCCACCCGTCCCTGCCCTGCGTTGTACGCCGCTGCGGCCAGGTACCATGAGCCGAAGTGCGCATGCAGGTCGCGCAGGTAGCGCAGCGCGGCGTCGGTCGCGAGTGCCGGGTCGGTCCGGTCGTCGCGCCCACTCCCCACCGAGAGGCCGTACTGTCGCGCGGTCGGCGCCATGAACTGCCAGAGGCCGCGCGCCTGCACCGGCGACTTCGCCGTCGGGTTGCCGCCGGACTCGATCATCGCGAGGTAGACGACCTCCGAAGGCAGTCCCGCCGCGGCGGCCTTCTCCGCGATCATGCCGTCATAGCGCTGCATGCGCCGCATGTAGATGCCGAGGCTTCCCTTCATGGGCCCGGTGAGGCGCTCGACCCAGGCGTCAACGGACGCGTGCTCGAGGTTCGAGACCTCCCAGCCCGGCGCGAGCACGTCGGCGAAGGGCGCGTCGGCATCCGGCGCCCGCCCGGCGATCTCCGCCACAGGCGCCAGGCCGTTGCGCTTGAACATTGGCCCCTGTGCGGCAATGCCGGCACCGGCGAGGATCGCCACCGCGGTGAACGCAGCCGTCTCGAGGCGGCGACGGGTGAGGTGTCGCTTGGATTTCAGGAAAGCCGCATCCTCGTCCGCGCGTGAGGGCCGAGCCCGGCTCGACCGAGGGTCGACGGGTGAGTCAGCTGCTGAAGGACAACGCGGGGCTCCACTGACGTGACGCCCGCTCGCTGCAGATCATTGATCTGGAGCTTACAGTGGGCGCGCCCTGGCCTGACCTGCTGGTGTCACGAGCGGCACCCAGAGGTCACGAATGGCATGTGACTACAGATGTGGCCGCTCTGCGGCAGCCGGCTGCAGCCGGGTGCCCGTCGTCTTCTCCCTCTCCGGCCCGCTGGACCAGAGTACGGGGCCATTTCTCTGCAGAGGCGCCAACCATGCAGGGCAGGTCGATATGCCACGTCCGAACTCGTCCAGGTTCATAAGGAAGTAGATGCTGACCGATTCAGTTCTCGCCACGCACATTGCTGACACGGTGCGAGAACCACTGCTCGTGCTCGACGCCGAATTGCACGTGCTGGCAGCCAACCGCGCTTTTCTGGACGTGTTCAGGACGACGCGGGAGGAGGCTGTTGGCCAGATGGTGTACACGCTCGGCAATGGCGAGTGGGACATCCCCGCCCTGCGCTCGATGCTCGAGACACTGCTTCCTGCGTCCAGCCGGTTCGACGACTTCGAAGTCGACCATGTGTTCCGTCGCCTTGGCCGGCGCGTGATGCTGCTCAACGCGCGCGAGATACTGGGGTCAGGGGCGGACGCCAAGCGCACGATCCTGCTGGCAATAGAGGACGTGACGACTCGCCGGCTTGCCGAAGAAGCCCTGGCCGATCGGTCCGCGGCGCTCGAACGGTCGAATCGTGAACTGGAGCAGTTTGCGGCCATCGCATCGCATGACCTGCAGGAACCGCTGCGGAAGATCAGGACCTACGCCGAGCTGCTGCAGCGAAAGTACGCCCCCTCGCTCGAACCTGGCGCGCAGGACTACATCGATCGCATGTCCCAGGCGGCGGGGCGGATGCAGACGCTCATTGGCGACCTGCTTCAGCTCTCCAGGGTCACCGCGGTCGCCCGCCCTTTCGTCTCGGTCGATCTCACGAAGGTGATCGGTGAAGTTCTCGTCGATCTCGAGGTGTCACTCCTCGAAGCGGAGTGCACGGTGGAGCTGGATGACCTTCCGCTGGTGACGGCCGATCCTGTCCAGATGCGACAGCTCTTCCAGAACCTGCTGTCGAACGCTGTGACGTTCCGGAGTCCGGGAGAGGCGGCGCGGATCTCAGTGACGGCGACGGTGCCGCCAGGCGCGCAGCGCGGCGTTCACTGCTCGATAATCGTCGCCGACAACGGCATCGGATTCGATCAACAGTATGCGAGCCTCATTCTCGAGCCGTTCCAGCGCCTACATGGCCGGTTGGAGTATTCCGGCACGGGGATCGGCCTCGCGATCAGCGAGCGCATAGTCACGCGGCATGGCGGATCGCTTTCGGCCGAAAGCACGCCCGGGTGCGGAACGACGTTCACAATCCGGCTTCCGCTCGCACATGCGGCGATGGACCGACACCTCTCAACACAGGTGACCTGAATGCCTCACGGCACACCGATCAGAATCCCCATTGCCGACGACGACGAGGAAGACCGCGCACTGGCCCACGAAGCGCTGGTCACCGCGCGTCTTGCCAACAACCTGCACTTCGTGAAGGACGGCGAGGAGCTGATGGATTATCTGCACGCGCGCGGTCGCTATTCCGCGGTTGGGTCTGCCCCCCGTCCCGGACTGCTCCTCCTGGACATAAAAATGCCCAGGAAGGACGGGTTCACATGCCTTCGGGAGATCAAGTCCGATCCCTCGCTACGCCAGATCCCGGTGGCGATGCTCACTACATCCAGCGCCGAGGCGGACATCGCCCGCGGCTACGATCTCGGAGTGAACTCCTTAGTGTCCAAGCCGGTTTCGCTGCCGGGGCTGGTGGATGCGATGATCACGCTGGGTCGCTACTGGTTCGAGATCGTCGACCTGCCGCCCGACCGGGATCGTCC
>JACDHQ010000519.1 GCA_013820975.1 Gemmatimonadaceae bacterium | reverse complement strand
GGTCCGGAGCGAGCTGGGATACCCTGCGACGGGTGCTCGGCCCGGCGCGCCGGGTCGTCACGATCGACCTGCCCGGCCACGGGGAGTCCAGCGCCCCGGCGGACCCGGCCCGCTGCGCGCTCCCCCGCTTCGCGGATGACCTCATCGCCGTCCTCGACGCGCTGCAGCTCGATCGCGTTGCGCTCCTCGGCTATTCGCTCGGCGGGCGCGCCGCGCTCCGTGTCGCGCTCGCCCACCCGGATCGTCTCCGCGCGCTCGTGCTGGAGAGCGGCTCCGCTGGCATCGCCGACCCCGAGGAGCGCTCCGCGCGCGCCCACGCCGACTCCGAGCTTGCCGCGCGAGTGGAGCGCGAGGGCGTCGAGGCGTTCATCCGCCGTTGGGAGCGGCTTTCGCTCTGGGACACGCAAGCCTCCCTTTCGGAGGCGGTCCTCGCCCGGCAGCGTGCGGTGCGGCTCGCCAATACAGCCGCGGGCCTCGCCGCCAGCCTCCGCGGGGCCGGCGCTGCGGCCGAACCGGACGCCGCCCCGCGCCTGCGCGGCCTGAGAGTCCCCACCCTGCTCGTTGCGGGCGGCCTCGACCCCAAGTACGCCGGGATCGCGCGCGCGATGGCGACGGCGCTGCCACAGGCACGGCTCGAGATCGTCGAGGATGCCGGGCACGCCGTGCACCTCGAACGGCCGGAGCGCTTCGCATCGCTCGTCGCAGGGTTCCTCGATAGCTTTGATAGCTGACGATGGCGGCACCGTTGCCGCCGGCACGACCCCTCAGGAGACTGCATGCACGTCGAGTGGCAGAGCATCAAGCGCTACACCGACATCCGGTACGAGCGATCGGATGACGGCATCGCGAAGATCACGATCAACCGTCCGGAGGTGCGCAATGCCTTCCGCCCGGAGACCGTCGCCGAGCTGATCGACGCGTTCAACCATGCGCGCGACGACATGTCCACCGGCGTCGTGCTGTTGACGGGCGAGGGGGACCTTGCCTTCTGCTCCGGCGGCGACCAGCGCGTCCGCGGTCATGGCGGCTACGTCGGCGAGACCGACGTGATCCCGCGGCTCAACATCCTCGACGTGCAGAAGCAGATCCGCTACCTGCCGAAGCCGGTGATCGCGGTGGTCGCGGGGTATGCGATCGGTGGCGGCCACGTGCTGCACCTGGTGTGCGACCTGACGATCGCTGCCGACAACGCGCGCTTTGGCCAGACGGGCCCGCGCGTCGGCAGCTTCGATGCGGGATATGGCACGAGCTACCTTGCGCGCGTCGTCGGGCACAAGAAGGCGCGCGAGATCTGGTACCTCTGCCGCCAGTACGATGCGCAGCAGGCGCTCGACATGGGTCTCGTGAACACTGTGGTGCCGCTCGAGCGCCTGCACGACGAGGCGGTGACCTGGGCGCGCGAGATCCTGGAGAAGAGCCCGACGGCGCTGCGGTTCCTCAAGGCGTCGTTCAACGCCGACACCGACGGGCAGGCGGGGCTGCAGCAGCTCGCGGGCGATGCCACGCTGCTCTACTACCTCACGGAGGAGGCGAAGGAAGGTCGCGACGCCTTCCTCGAGAAGCGGAAGCCGGATTGGAGCAAGTTTCCCCGCTTCCCGTGAGGCCATGGCTGCTCGCCACGCGGCCGCACACGCTGCCGGCGGCGGCGGTGCCGGTGGTGGTGGGCGCCACGGCGGCGGTGGCCGAGGGTGCGACGTTCGACGGCCTCGTCTTCGCAGTGACCGTTGCGGCGGCGCTGCTCATTCAGGCGGGCACCAACTACGCGAACGACTACTCCGACTTCCACCGGGGCGCCGACCACGCAGGCCGTCTCGGTCCGGTCCGGGTGACCCAGAGCGGGCTCCTGGCGCCGCACGCCGTGCGGCGCGGGATCATCGCGGCATTCGGCCTGGCCACGGTGCTCGGCCTCTACCTCGCATGGGTGGGCGGCTGGCCGATCATCGCGATCGGCATCGCGTCGATCACCTTCGGCCTCGCCTATACTGGCGGCCCGTGGCCCTTCGGGTACCACGGACTGGGCGACGTCTTCGTGTTCGTCTTCTTCGGCATCGTTGCCGTCACGGGCACTGCCTACCTGCAGGCCGGGCACTGGACCATGTTCGCCCTCGCGGCGTCCGTGCCCGTGGGATTGCTCGTGACGAACATCCTCGTCGTCAACAACCTGCGTGACCTGCCAACCGATCGGGACGCCGGCAAGCGTACGCTGGCGGTGCGCATAGGCGATGCGGCGACGCGCGCGCAGTACACGGTGTTCACGGCGGCGGCCTACATCATCTCGGCGTTGCTCGCCGTGCCTGGCGGGCGGCGGCTCTGGCTGCTGCTGCCATGGGCGTCGCTGCCGTTGGCCCTTCACCTCGTGAAGCGCGTGCAGCAGGGCGTCTCCGGGCGCGAGCTCAACCCGCTGCTCGAGCAGTCGGGGAAGCTGTTGCTCGCCTTCGGCGCCCTGCTGAGCGCCGGGCTGCTGCTCGCGCGGTGACCACCAGATGACCATCCGATCGCCCGCCGCATTGCCGAACTGGCTGGCGCACCGGGCTCACGCGACGCCGGGCCGCGAAGCGCTGGTCGCGGCGGATCGCCGCTGGACCTTCCACGAGCTCGACGGGGACGCA
>JACDHQ010000062.1:3874-8443 GCA_013820975.1 Gemmatimonadaceae bacterium | reverse complement strand
GCCTCGCCGCCGCCCCTCGCGTATCGGCGGCCACGCCAGCAAGTTTGGCCATGGCCACTGACATGTTCACTCGCGAGGCGACTGCCAGGCGCACCCGCCTCGGCTTCGCCGCCTGCGCGCTGGCGACCTGCACAGCGCTAGTCGCCTGTCGGCCGCTCACCCCGGTCGCCGCCATCGACCCGTCACCCCGGACCGTCCAGGCGATCTCGCTGCTCGGCGACACCCTCCGCAGCTTTCCGCTCACGGACGCCGCGCGCGCGCGATACGAACGTGACCTCGCGGCTGCCCGCGCGGCGTACGCCAATGCGCCGGCGGACGCGGACTCCGTCATCTGGTTCGGCCGTCGCCTTGCCTACCTCGGCCGCATCCGCGAGGCGATCGAGGTCTATTCGCGCGGCATCGCGCTGCATCCCGACGATCCATGGATGTACCGCCACCGCGGGCATCGCTACGTCAGCATGCGGGAGTTCGATCGTGCGATCGCCGACTTCGAGCGCGCGGCGACGCTCATGGACGGCCGTCCCGACGAAGTGGAGCCCGACGGCCAGCCCAATGCGCAGAACACGCCGATTGGCACGCTCAAGTCGAATGTGTGGTATCACCTCGGGCTGGCCCACTATCTCGAGGGTGACTTTGCGGCTGCGGTGCCGATCTACCGGCGCGAGATGGAGGAGGCGAGCAACGACGACCGGCGCGTATCGACTGCGCACTGGCTCTACATGAGCCTCCGGCGCCTGGGACGCGATGCGGAGGCCGCGGACGTGATCGCGCGCATCCCGTCGCGGATGAACGTCATTGAAAACGACACCTACCACCACCTGCTGCTGATGTACAAGGGCGAGATGCCCGTGGACTCGGTGCTGAAGCCTGACGCCAGCGGTGAGATGTCGGTGACCGACGCGACGGCGGCGTATGGCATCGGCAACTGGCACCTCTCCAATGGCCGCCGCGCCGAGGCCGAGCGCATCTTCCGGCGCATCCTTGCCGGCGGGCAGTGGGGCGCGTTCGGGTACATTGCGGCAGAAGCCGAGCTGGCGCGCCGCTGACCTTCTACCCGGAACCATCGCCATGAAAACATTTTACCTTGCCGCCGCCGTGCTGTCCTTCGCGGCCGTGGCGGCGTGCAGCGACGAGCCGGACCTCGCGATCGACCGCGACACGCTTTCCCAGCGCCAGCGGGACAGCCTCGTTGGTGCCTCGAGTCTCCCCGGCGCCCAGGGGGTACGGGGCGCGCTCGACGGCGCGGATTCGGCCGCTGCCCGCGCCGCACGCCTGGAGGCGGCCGAGCAACCCTGAGTCCGGCATGCGTCGCCCCGGGAACGTTCCACCGGCGCTGCACGTAGCATTACTTGTTGACCTGTCCTGCCGGCGCCCGCGGGCGCCCTCCTTCTGGCATCTCACCCCACCAACAGTGCCGATCAACAGACGAGACTTCGTCGTGGGCTCCGCAGCGGCAGCCGCCGCGACCGCCCTCGCCAGCAATCGCGTCAGCCGGCTGCATGCGGCCACTGCGCGGCTCACCTCACCCGGCGACCCGGCCATCCGCGACCTCGCCATGCGCGCCGTCGATGCCGCCCGGTCGGCCGGAGCGAGCTACGCCGACGTGCGCATTGCGCAGAATCGCTCGCAGGGAGTGTTCACCAGGGAGCTGCGCGTGCAGGGGATGAGCGACAACGAGACCTTCGGCATCGGCGTGCGGGCGCTCGTCAACGGGGCGTGGGGATTCGCGGCCACCGCCGAGCTCACGCCGGATGCCGTCGTCGCGGTCGCGCGGCAGGCCGTTGCACAGGCGCGGGCCAACCAGGTGGCGATGGTCCGTCCGGTCGAGCTCGCCCCCTATGGCCCGCCGCAGGTCGGCGAATGGCGGAGTCCCATCAAGGTGGACCCGTTCACCGTGCCGATCGAGGACAAGGTGGCCCTGCTGCTCGCGGCCAACGCGGCGGCGATGAAGGTGAATGGCGCCCGCTTCGTCAACTCCGGGATGAACTTCCTGCGCGAGGAGAAGAGCTTCGCCAACACGGAAGGCAGCTTCACCGTCCAGACGCTCTATCGCGCCTCGCCGACGCTCACCGTGACCGCCGTGTCGGCCGACAACTCCGACTTCCAGACGCGGCAGTCTACCGACGTGCAGCCGATGGGACTCGGATACGAACATGTCACCGGCGCGGACTTCATCACCAACGCGACCCGCTGGGCCGAGGAGGCGGTCGAGAAGATCTCCGCCAAGCCGGTCGAGGTGGGGCGCTACGACCTGATCCTGCATCCCACGCACCTCTGGCTCACCATCCACGAGAACGTTGCCCACCCCACCGAGCTCGATCGCGTGCTCGGCTTCGAGGCGAACTACGCGGGAACGAGCTTCGTGACGCCGCCGGAGGACGTGCTCGGCAAGATGCAGTATGGCCCGGCGACGATGAACATCCAGGCCGACCGCAGCCAGGTGGGCGGGCTCTCGACGTGCGGCTGGGATGACGAGGGAGTCGTCCCTGACGTGTACCACATCGTCAAGGATGGCGTCGTCGTGGACTACCAGACGACGCGCGAGCAGGCCCCGTACCTCGCCTGGTGGTACGAGCAGCAGGGGAAGCCGGTGCGGTCGCACGGCAACTCGTACGCGCAGTCGTGGGAGGACGTGCAGTTCCAGCGCATGCCGAACATCTCGCTCATGCCGGGCGAGCAGGACGTCTCGTGGGAAGACATCATCGCGGCCACCGATCGTGGCATTGCGATCATGGGCAACGGCAGCTTCTCGATCGACCAGCAGCGCTACAACGCGCAGTTCGGGGGGCAGGTGTTCTACGAGGTGCGCGGTGGCAGGATCGTCGGCATGCTGAAGGACGTCGCCTACCAGATCCGCACCCCGGAGTTCTGGGGCGCGATGGACATGCTGGGTGGGAAGAGCAGCTACATGCTCGGCGCCGCCGCCAATGACGGCAAGGGCCAGCCGAGCCAGAGCAATGCGGTGAGCCATGGCTGCGTGCCGACGCGCCACCGCAACATCAACGTCATCAACACGGGGCGCACGGCATGAGCGGCATCATTGAAACCGGGGCTCCGCGCTCGCTGTTCACCGCAGCGCCGGCCCGCTACCTCTCCCGCGAGCAGAGCGAGGCGATCACGCGGCAGGTGCTGTCGTTCGCGACCGCGGACGAGACGCGCGTCAGCGTGTCGAGCGGCATGAGCGGCAACACGCGCTTCGCGGTCAACCAGATCTCGACCGCCGGCGACAGCTACAACAACGTCGTCGTGGTGAGCAGCAAGTTCGGCAAGCGCTCGGCGAATGCCGTCACCAACAAGCTCGACGCGGCCTCACTGAAGGCGGTGGTCGAGCGGGCCGAGGCCCTGGCGAAGCTCGCCCCCGAAGATCCCGAGGACATGCCCGAGCTCGGGCCACAGCGGTATCAGGAGACGCCAGGCTGGAGCGATGCCACGGCAAACATGTCGCCGGAATCCCGCGCCGCCGCCGTGGTTGCGATAACGCAGCAGGCGAAGGCGGCGGACCTGATCTCGACGGGCTACCTCGAGGTCAATGCGGGCGCCTTCGCGGTGGCCAACAACAAGGGGTTGTTCGCCTATCGCCGCCAGACATCGTCGGCGCTCACGACCACCGTGCGCACGCCGGACGGCACAGGGTCTGGCTGGGCTGGAGCCTCCGAGCACGACTGGTCGCAGATCGCACCCGCTGCCCTCGGCGCGCGCGCAGTGGAAAAGGCGAGGAATTCGCGCAATCCGGTTGCCATCGAGCCGGGACGCTACACCGTGGTGCTCGAGCCGACCGCGGTCGCGAACCTCGTGCAGCTCATCACGGGCTCGCTGAATGCGCGCGGTGCAGACGAGGGACGCAGCTTCTTCTCCAAGCCCGGCGGCGGTACGAAGCTCGGCATGAAGGTGGTGGATGAGCGCGTCACCATCTACAGCGATCCGATGGATCCGCTCGCGCCGGGCACCCCGTTCACCGGCGAGGGGATGCCGACGAAGCGCACCGTCTGGATCGAGAACGGAGTCGTGACGACACTCAACTACGACCGGTACTGGGCGCAGCAGAAGGGGGTCCTCCCGACTGCCTCCGGCGGAGGGATCGTGATGTCCGGCGGGACCCAGTCGCTGGAAGAGATGATTGCCTCCACGGACCGCGGCATCCTCATCACGCGCCTCTGGTACATCCGCCCGGTCAATCCGCGGACGATCCTGTTCACGGGCCTCACCCGCGACGGCACCTTCCTGATCGAGAATGGGCGGGTCTCGCGCCCGATCAAGAACATGCGGTGGAACGAGTCGCCCATCTTCCTGCTCAACAATATCGAGGGGATGGGGGCGCCCGTACGAGTGAGCTCGAGCGAGAGCGGCAGCGCCGGCACGCCGGTCGTCGTCCCGCCCATCAAGGCTCGCGACTTCAACTTCACCAGCCTCAGCGACGCGGTATGATGCGAATCCCTTCGTCTTCCGTGCTCCGGACAGCCGCCCTCGTGGCGGCTGTTTCGGCCTGCGCCACCCCGCAGCCGGGGGGCGTCACGTCCCCCGAGCTCTCGGCGAACCCGCTGCTCCGCCCATGGGCGGGTCCGTATGCCG
>JACDHQ010000062.1:0-3864 GCA_013820975.1 Gemmatimonadaceae bacterium | reverse complement strand
GTATGCCGGCGTACCGCCCTTCGATCAGGTGGAGGTCCGGCATTTCCAGCCGGCGCTCGAGGCCGCGATGGCGCAGCAGCTCGCCGAGATCGAGCGGATCGCGGCCGATCCGGCACCGCCGACGTTTGCGAACACGATCGCGGCGCTCGAAACCACCGGGCGCACGCTCGGCCGCGTTGCCACGAGCTACGGGATCTGGAGCAGCTCGCTCAGCTCCCCTGAGTTCCAGGCGGTGCAGCGTACGATGGCGCCGCGCCTCGCGGCGTTCAACGATCAGATCACGCAGAACGAACGGCTCTTCCGCCGGATCGAGGCGGTGCACCAGTCAGCGGAGCGCTCGACGCTCACGTCCGAACAGCAGCGCCTGACACTCGAGACCTGGCGCCGCCATGTGCGCGCGGGGGCCAATCTCGATGCGACGGCGAAGACCCGGCTCTCGGCGATCAACCAGCGCCTCGCGGGACTGTTCACGACCTTTGGCCAGAACGTGCTCACGGACGAGAATGAGCAGCACCTGGTCGTTCGTGATGCTGCCGAGCTTGCGGGCGTGCCGCAGTCGGTCCGGGACGCCGCGGCGACCGAGGCGACCCGGCGCGGGATGCCGGGGGCATGGGTAATCGCGAACACGCGGTCGTCCGTCGACCCGATCCTCACCGATGCGGACAATCGCAGCCTGCGTGAGCGCACGTGGCGCATGTTCGTCAATCGCGGCGACGCTGGTGCGACCGACAACTCCGCCGTGATCAGCGAGATCCTCAAGCTGCGCGCCGAGCGCGCCACGCTGCTCGGGTACCAGACGCATGCACACTGGCGACTCGAGAACGCGATGGCGAAGACCCCCGAGCGCGCGATGGAGCTCATGGAGGCCGTGTGGACGCCGGCGGTTGCCCGCGTGCGCGAGGAAGTGGCCGACATGCAGGCGGTTGCCAACGCCGAAGGCAGCCGCATCACCATCGAGCCCTGGGACTACCGCTATTACCAGGAGAAGGTGCGCAAGGAGCGCTACGACCTCGACCAGGCGGCGGTCAAACCCTACCTCCAGCTCGACAGGCTGCGCGACGGGATGTTCTGGGTCGCGGGGGAGCTGTTCGGCTTCGAGTTCCGTCCGGCAGCGAACGTGCCGGTCTTCCACCCGGACGTCAGCGTCTGGGAGGTCACTGGCCGGGCCAGTGGGCGGCATGTCGGCCTCTGGTACTTCGATCCCTACGCGCGCGCCGGCAAGCGGTCGGGCGCCTGGATGAATGCCTACCGGGCGCAGGAGCGGTTCGACGGCGAGGTCACCACCATCGTCTCGAACAACTCCAACTTCGTGAAGGGACAGCCGGGCGAGCCGGTGCTCATCTCGTGGGACGATGCCACGACGCTCTTCCACGAGTTCGGCCACGCGCTGCACGGGCTCAGCTCCAACGTGTCGTATCCGTCGCTCTCCGGCACCGCCGTCTCGCGTGACTATGTCGAATTCCCGTCGCAGCTGCTGGAGCACTGGCTCGCGACGCCCCAGGTGCTGCAGCGCTTCGCCCTCCACCACGAGACGGGCGCGCCGATCCCACAGGACATGGTGGACCGGATCAAGCGCGCCGGCACCTTCAACCAGGGGTTTGCGACGGTCGAGTACCTGGCGAGCGCCCTCGTCGACATGCGCCTGCACCTCGCCGGCAACCGGGACATCGACTCCCGCGCCTTCGAGCGCGAGACCCTCGCCGAGCTCGGCATGCCCCGCGAGATCGTGATGCGGCATCGCACGCCGCACTTCAATCACGTGTTCGGGAGTGACGGCTACTCGGCCGGCTACTACAGCTACCTCTGGTCCGACGTCATCACGGCCGACGCTGCGGAGGCGTTCCTCGGGGCACCGGGTGGATTGTACGACCGCGACGTCTCGCGCCGCCTCGTGGACCGCATCTTCTCGGTGGGCAACACGGTCGATCCGGCCGATGCGTACCGGGCCTTCCGCGGCCGCGACCCGGGCGTCGATGCGCTGATGCGGAAGCGTGGATTTCCGGTGCCGGGGGCGCCGGTCACGGGCTCCGCGGCGGCGACGCAGTTCTGGGAGCGCCTCCAGTCGCTCTGCGGCCAGGCGTTCGCCGGTAGCCTTGCCGAGGGCAATGCCTCCGACTCGGCGTTCCGAACGTCGGCGTTGCGCATGCACGTGCGGAACTGCAGCGCGAACGAGATCCGCATCCCGTTTCACCTCGGGGCCGACCGGTCGCGCACGTGGGTGATCACTCGACTTCCCAATGGCGGCCTGCGCCTCAAGCACGACCACCGGCACCAGGACGGCAGCGAGGACGCGATCACCCAGTACGGTGGCGACACGCCGACCCCCGGGTCACCGACGCGCCAGGAGTTCTTCGCCGATGCCCACACGGCGTCGCTCATTCCTGCCGCAAGCACGAACATCTGGACCGTCGAAGTGACGCCGACGGCGTTCTCGTACGGATTGCGCCGCGAGGGGACCGACCGGCGCTTCCGCGTGGACTTCGACCTCACCAAACCGGTACCGGCTCCGCCGGCCCCGTGGGGGTCGCAGTAGATTTCTCCGCATGAGCGTCGAGGCATTCATCGCGTACGATCCCCCGGACGGCGGACAGCCGCTCCGGGGATCGCCCGATGACGCCTGGCACCGGACGACGCGCTTCCTCCAGCACTGTACGACCGCCCGCCCCGACCGCCCTCACTCGGTGAAGCTCACCGTCTACGAGCCGGCTGGGGACGATCCCCCCGAGTGGTACCGGCCGACGCTGGCAGCGGCGCACGACCGCTTCGGTCGTGCGGAGCGGCGTGCATGGGCGACCGGCGTCGATGAGCTCTACTGCACGGAGTGGGACCTCGATGCCGCACATGTTGGTGCGGCACGCACCTTCCTGGCCGAGGGCGAACCCTGGCCCCGTACCGCCGTCGGGCCGGCCGAGGTCTTGGTCGGGTACACGTTCCGGTGGATCGATCTCGAGAGCGGGGAGCCCCTCGCCGGCCAGGAACCGTCCCGGCGCGCCCATCCCAACCAGGCGGAGTCCACGCTCCTCCTTGGCCTCGGACGGCGGAGCTGGATCATGCTCCTCGGCCGATTTCCCTTTCAGGCCGCCAACGCCGGCTTCATCACGTACCTCGAGCAGGTGGCGGCCTACGTTCCGGTACGCCTCAGCCCCGTGCGATTCCGCCACTGGATCCCCACGCTGCGGGCGAGCCAGACGGGGTATACCGTACGACGCATCGACGCCGGGCTGCTCGATGGCATCTCGGGGTAGCGCGGGTCCGCACCGGGCTGCCGCGAGAGGATGACGCGCCGCACGGCGTCGCTGCGCTGCGTGATGCATGCAGCGTCCGCCGCCTCCGGTTCCACTCGTTGCGCTGGCCGCCATCGCCTATGTCGGCGGCGCGTTCATCGGCTTCGCGGAACAGCCGGTCTTCGCGCTGTTCGTCGTCGTCGGGTCGGGCGCGTTCGCCGCCGTGCGAAGGCGGCTGGACCACGCCGGGCTCGCCGTCGCCCTTGCGGCCGGGGTGCTCGTCGCGTCCGCCGCTGCGCGCGACGATCGCGCCTGCATCCGGCAATTGCGCCTGCGTCCCGAGCTGGAGCGGACCGACTGGCAGGCGGTGCTCGATGCGTCGGCGGCACCCGGCGCCTACACGCCGGCGCGCCTCGTCCGTGGGCGGTGCACGATCAAGGCCTCGCTCGCCGTGAAGCACGGCGCCGCCGCGCCGGGAGCGACCGTGCGCGTCACTGGGACGGCCACCGTCCGCGGGCGTCGCGTGGTCGTGATCAAGGCGACGATAGCGCCGGTTGCGTCACCGGGACTGCTCGCGAGATGGCGGGGCGCGTCGGAGCGCGCCGTCGATCGCATCTTCGTGCGCGACCGGGCGCTCGCC
>JACDHQ010000518.1 GCA_013820975.1 Gemmatimonadaceae bacterium | reverse complement strand
GATGCTGATCGCGATGGCCGCAGGCGTCCCGGAGAGGATGTGGCTCAGCCGGTGCTCGATCGGCTGGCCGACGTTGGTCGTGATGCCCGGGACCTGCTCGAGGACGCGCGTCACCTCGGCGCGCACGGCTTCCTTGGAGAATCCCGGCTGCAGAGTGACGTCGATCTCGGAGTTGCTAGCAGGTTCGGCGTGCTCGTCGCGCTCGGCGCGGCCGGTGCGGCGCGTCACGCTGCGCACGCCCTCCAGCTCCAGCAGCCGATCGTCGATGACGGAGGCTATCCGGTCGCTGGCCGCGAGCGACGTCCCCGGCGGCGCGAACAGCCCGACCGTGAACGTGCCCTCGTTGAACTCCGGCAGGAACGACCTGCCGAAGGTCGAGCCGAGCCACACGGAGAGGGCCGTCGCGACCGCGGCCGCGCCGAGGACCAGAGCGCGCCGGCGCAGCGCGAGGCGGATGGTCGGTTCGTAGAGCCGCTTGAGGAAGCGGACCAGGAAGCCCTCACGCGCCTCACGGTCGGTCGGTTCGGCGTGCAGCAGGAACCGGCACAGGGCGGGTGTCACCGTCAGCGCCACGACGAGGGACGCCAGGAGCGAAACGACGAAGGCGATGCCCAGCGGCCGGAAGAACCGCCCTTCGATGCCTCCCAGGAACATCAGCGGCACGAACACGAGCCCGATGATGACCGTCGCGAAGACCATCGCGGGGCGGATCTCGTTGCTGGCGTCGAAGATAATCGCGCGCTTGGAGCGCCGCTCCTCCGCCGGCCTGCTCGCGTTCTGCTTCATGCGCCGGAACACGTTCTCCACGTCGATGATCGCGTCGTCGACCAGGCTCCCGACCGCGATCGCGAGCCCGCCGAGCGTCATCACGTTGATCGTCTCGCCGAGCGCCTCCAGGGCGAGCAGGCCGGCAGCGAGCGACAGTGGTAGCGCCGTCAGCGTGACGAGGGTCGTACGCAGGTTGAGGAGGAAGAGCGCCAGGATGACGCACACGATGATCGCCGCGTCTCGCAGCGCCTTCACAACGTTGTGCACGGCCAGGCCGATGAAATCGGCCTGGCGGAAGATCTGACGGTTGATCCGCATCCCCTCGGGAAGGGTCGGCTCCAGCGCGTCGAGCAGCTCGTCCACCTCGCCCGTGATCACTAGCGTGTTCGTGCCCGGGGCCTTCTGCAGGGTCATCACGACCGCCGGATGTCCGCCGTCCGCGCCGGTCCCGCGCTTGGGCGCCGCGCCGAGGCGCACCTGGGCCACCTGGCCGATGGTCACCGGAGCCCCATCGTGGATCTTGACCATCGTTCCGGCGACGTCGGCCACCGAGCGCACGCGGCCACTCTGGCGGATCGGCAGCTCCAGGTTGTCGACGTCGGGCAAGTAGCCCGCGCTCAAGGTGCTGTGGGCGGCCTCGGCAGCGCGGGCGACGTCCTCCACCGTGAGACCGTGGAGACGCAGCTCGTCCTGCTGCACGAGGACCTGGTATTCGGGCAGCTCGCCCCCGATGACCGAAACCTGCGCCACCCCCGGGATCGCGAGCAGCTTGTTCCGCAGGTCGAACTCCGCGTAGGCGCGCAGCTCCAGCGGATTTCGGGTCCCATCCGGCGACGACACCGCGAGCAGCATGATTTCCCCGGTGATCGACGTGATCGGCGTCATCTGGGCGTGGGCGTCGCGGGGGAGGTCCTCGCGGACCGTGTCGAGCCGCTCCGAGACGAGCTGCCGCGCCCGATAGATGTCCTGACCCCAATCGAACTCGACGTAGGCGATCGAAAGCCCGATGGCGCTCGAGGTCCGCAGGCGGCGCAGGCCCGGGATTCCATTCACCGCCGTCTCGATCGGGAAGGTCACGTACTGCTCGACCTCGTCCGCCGCGAGCCCCGGCGCCTCGGTCATCACGACCACCGTGGGCGCGTTCAGCTCGGGAAAGACGTCGACCGGAGTGCGCGGCAGCCGGTAGGCCGCCACGCCGAGCAATACCCCGGCGAGCACCAGCACCAGGGCGGCATGGTCGATCGAGAAGCGAATCAGGTTCTTGAGCACGCGACTGTCCCCTTAGTGATCGCCATGGAAGTCGCCGTCGGCGTGGAAGTGCCCGCCCTTTTGCGCTGCGCCGCTCTGCTGGGTGGCCAGCTTGAGCTCGTAGGCCCCCGAGAGCACCACCTCGTCGCCGCGCATAACCCCGCTGTTCAAGACGACCCACAGGCCGTCGCTCACGCCCATGTCCGCCTCGACCCGAATTGCCTTGTTCGGATCGGCGGGATCGCGGCGGAAAAAGACGTGCGTCAGGCCGTCCTGCACGATCGCCGAGCGCGGTACGGCCAGCGCGGGGCCCTCGGTGCCACGGACGACGATTTCGAGGAAGGCGGAGACGCCGGGCCGAATCCACTCCGCGCTCGCCTGCGGGGTCGCGATCAGGGTGACCGTTCGCTCCGCGGGATGGGCCTCGAGGCCCACCGTCATCGTCGCCGACACGCCGCCGGCGATCGGGAATCCCGGCGACGGCGGCGGAACGATACGCGCCGCTTCCGCGCTCGAGATCTTCGGCAAGTCGGCCTGGAGCGCCTGGGCGCGGAACCGCACGAGCGAGGGATCGACGGTGGACAGCACGTTGGCCGGCGG
>JACDHQ010000061.1 GCA_013820975.1 Gemmatimonadaceae bacterium | reverse complement strand
GCCCTGCAGCAAGGGCGCCAAAGCACCATCCGTTTGCTTGCAGAGGATCACGACCCCTGCCCGAGCGGCTCCAAGGTCTCGCAGTCGATGGAGCGCGCAAACTGCTGCGCCCATGACGTACATCCCGATCCGTCGGTGCGTCGAGCAGACCGCCACCGCATGGGCACCTCGCACGGCGCCGACATCGGGCTGTTCGACGTGGGATGGCCCGTCCGGTAGCAGTATGGCGTCAACCACCAGGCCGCTGCCGAGCATCGTTGGTGTCGTGAAGGCGCGCGGCGACACCGTCGACCCTCCCTTCGCAGCCACGTACTTGCGAACGAGCGCAGGAGTGCTCGACAGCAGGCCTCGCGTCTCACCACGTCTCGCGGCGCCGCCATCCTGCACGACCTTGAGCGACAGGGTCTCGGCGATCCTAAGAAGCTCGGTCGACGAGGATCCGGCAATCGCCACGCCAACACTGCTGCGCATGAGGTGACGCGAGAACAGGGTCTGGCCGATGAGGTAGGGGCCGAGCCGAGCATTCTTCGCCTGGAGGATCTCCGTCCCGGACCCGGCAACCAACTCATCCAAGGCGAGACGTTCAGACGCCGTTGCCAACTCCCAGTCGAAGATCTGCGATCGGCCACGGGAGGTTTCGAACTCCCCTACGTCTGGAAGGAGCACGCCGTCGACCTTCCGCGTCGCCGCGCCTGGGCCCCGCGTCGGTATCGGCGGGTACTCCAAGAGCAGGGAACCACCCCGTACCTGGCGGTAGCGGAGAAGCATCGGTGTTTCGTTGTTGGGGCGGTTGATGAACTCGCGATGTGCTTCGACGGTCGTCATATGGCGCTCCTCGCTTCGGTTGAGTCGATCGTCAACGTTGTCCACCGGATACCTCCTTCATGGCTTGAACTACGCCGAACCGCAGTCGCCGAGTACAAGGCGCATACGCGGCATTGAGGAACGCGTCCTCTCCGCTACCGAGGTCCTCGCGTCGTACGCAGTCGAATACGTCGCGAACGACCTCGGGTCCCGTGGCGAAGGAGAAGCGAGGCCGTTGCTCCAGGGGGGCGGCGGCTTCCTCGTCACCGTCGACGAGCGCTTCGAGCCAGTTGTCGTACCCCGTGGCTTCAAGGTAGAAGTCGTCGGGCCTCTGATAACTCACGAGCGGCGGGAGCGCCGACCAGAGTACCCACATCACGTGATAGGCCTCCGCGTTGGTCATCACGAGGACCGTCTTCCTGCCCTTGACGAGTTTCCATCGGCCATCGACGTCCCTTTCTGCGCGTGCACCGCTGTACGCCTCGAGCGCGCGAGTGGCCGGCATCACCCACGCCTGTGCCAGCGTCGCAAGCACCGGTACCGAGGTGCGCTCCGGCTCGATCTCGTCTGTGGCCAGCGTCGTCTTGACGTACTCCGCGAAGAGTCCCCAGAGGTGGAATTCGACGGGATCCGTGAAGCTGGGGTCACCGGCGTCAGCGAGCCGCGCCCTTACGACCCTGTACGCAGAGGCCGTCTCCGGTCGCAGCGCCGAGATCCCATACTTCTCCATGAAGGCGGAAGCCAGATCGTCCGCATCCTGCGTTCCCGTGCGCCCGAGCCGATGCGCGATGCGCTCGCTCGGGTACCGGTTCACTGCCCAACCGAGCTGAGTGCGAAGCTCCGTGCTCCAGAAGGGAGCGACGAGGTCAGGAGTCGCCTCGTTATCGTGTGGGCTGTAGTACGACCGCTCGAGCTGCAGCAACTCGGTGCCGTGTTCGAGGAATTGCGATTCGGCGTTGATGTCGATCCAGTGCCGCTCGTCGGCGAGGATTCGATCCAGCTTTGCTTCCGCCGCAGCGAAGAACGTGTTGCCGAACGCCCGGTAGAAGAAGGCGTGCTCCGCGTCGTCGAGGTAGAAGCTCACCGGGATCGAACGCGGTTGGCGATCGCGCGGGAAGAAGTCCACGCGCCCGCGTCGCCACGCGATAGGGAAGAAACCCACGACTTGCTGCGGCGGTCCAGAGGGCAACGCGCCCCGGCCGGCTCGCCAGAAATCCTCCAGAACGTCCGCCATCATCACACTGTCTAGGCCGTACTCGAGTGGGGCATCGGTAGGTACGGCCGAGGCCGTTTGCCAAAGCTCGGGGCGTGAGGTGAGCAGGAACAGCGCAAAGACGTGCCGGGCGGCCACATCGTCCCATGGCAGCGTTGACGCAGCGAGGTCCCAAGCGGAAACGTAGGCGTCGAGTGGCGTCAATGTCGTGCTCAAGAAGTCACGGAAGTCGGGCTCTCCGAGGAGTCCGTGCTGCTTGGCGACCGCCAGTCGCCCGACCGCGTCGTTTCTGGCAGTTGCGGACGCTCCCTCGACATAGCCCCGCACTGCGGGATGGCTGGCGTCGGGACCCAGCTGCTCGTGAACGATCATCTCGATGAAGCCGAAGAACCCTCCGAGGCTGCCTCGGCTCCCCGTCGCGTTCTCGATCATCGTCGAAAGACGGGCATGGACGACCTCATCGACGTATATGCTCTGCGGCTTCTTGGTCATCGCATCCACCCCGCAGGCTTGCAGGTGACGATGCGATTGTCGACGACCACCATGCAGACGTTGCCCGAGACGTAGTAGGAGGCTCGTGTACCGCAGTCCTGCCTGGCCTGCACCCGCCGAACGCGCGGCCGCCTGGGCGTCAGCGGACGCTTGGCGCTCATTTCGACACCTTGAGAGCACGCGCACCGACGGCGAGCCGGCTCAGCAATCTGCGTGCTCGATCCTTCGAGAGACCAGGGGCGAAGCGTTCGATGTAGCGTTCTACTGCGTGCTCGGTCGGGGAGAACTGCGTAGGTTTGCTCATGGGGTTACTCTATTAGCTTACTAATAGTTTGTCAAGCCTTTTCTACGTCGGCCCGGCCCGGCACCTATCAACTAGGCTCCTCGCAGGTTGCTCCTCACCGACACCTAAGCGATTCCCGACAGCTTCGATCCCCACGAGTTCCTCGTAAGCGCGTGGGGCATCGTGACGGGTCCGCGGCTCGAGGTGACGCTCCGCCTTCAGGCGCGGGCCGCGCAATCCATCCACGACCGACCTCACCGGAACCTAAGACGAACGCGGACTCCCACTCGACCTCCTCCCCTGGCTCTTCAGCTGGGGCTCTGGCGTCGAAGTTCTCGGCCCCGAGCACGTGCGTGACGTCGCACGCGAGGAACTGCACCGCGCGAGCCGCGCCTTCGAGGAATGAGTCGGTTGACGATCGCGTCACCTAATGACGCGGTTCTTCTCTACCGTGAGGGCACTGCACGGGAGAGGAGATCACGTGACACGAGTACTGTCGCTCAACATCACCAACGGAGGCCAGGCGATCCACCAGCCGTTCCTCGCTTCCCTCGAGGATCTCGCCCCCGACCTGATCACCCTCCAGGAGGTCCGCCGCGACACCGCCGCCGCCTGGTGCGCGCCCCTGGCGGCGGCCGGTTACCAGGTGGTCGACACCTTCGAAATCGCCAGAGAACTCGGCACGCCGCATCCTGGGCCGTTCCGCATGGACGGGCTCATGATCGCGAGTCGCTGGGCCATCAGCCCGCTCGATCCGCTGCGGGCCGGATTACCGTGGCCCGAGCGGCTGCTATCGGTCACGGCCGATCATCCCACCGGTCCGTTCGAGCTCCACACCGTGCACGTCCCGAACGCGTCGACGGGAATCAGCCTCTTCAGGAAGGGTCAGCGCGAGGCCGGTCGAGAGCGGCTCATGAAGAAGCTCGAGACCTTCGAGGGCGTTCATCGCGCGCTGACGCAGGGTTCCGAGCTCCCGCGCATCCTGACCGGCGACTTCAACACGCCGCACACCGAGAGCACGGATGGACGCGTACGTTACTGGGAGCACTCCTGCCCCGCCGCCCTCCGCCCCGAGCTCGCCGCAAGATGGCTGAGCGCGGAGCGTAGCGTCATCGAAGGGCTCGGCGAACACGGTCTTCGCGACGCCTTCCGCACCGCGCACGGCTACGTCGCCTCGGCGTTCAGCTGGGAGCACGGCTCCAGCAAGAATCGCTGCCGCTACGACCACGTCTTCGCGTCGAGCGCCTTCGACGTGATCGCCTGCGACTACCTGCACGAGTTCCGCATCGACTCCAGCCACCACGCGGCGATCGTCGCCGACCTCTCCGGGCCGTGAAGTAGCACGATGACGGACTCCCTCATCATCACGACGGTCCTGTTCGTGCTGCTCGGCGGCGGCTACATCCTGTTCCTCGCCCTGATGGTGCTCGTCCTGGCCAACCCGGGGCTCCTGGTACTAGCCGCGATCGTCTGGTGGATGGTGGCGGCGCGGCGGGGAGGGCGCGGTGGTGAGGCGGGCTCGAGGGAAGAACGAGGTCCGGAGGAGTGATCGCCGGCGAGGATCTTCGCTATGCTTCTCCATGCCAACCACACAGGAGTACGAGAAGGCGATCCGTGAAATCCTGCCTGCGCTGGCTCCGTCGTAACGGGCCATGTTGGAGGCGAACTATCGAGCCTCGGGGCATGCACTTGCGCCGAGCGAACTCGCGGTGGCAGCAGGCTACAAGAACCCTTCGGCAGTCAATCTGCACTATGGGAAGCTGGGAGCGCACTTATCGGATGTTCTCAATTTCCGACCGGCGAGGCTCAGCTTGCAGCGAAAGCCATGCTTGACGTTCTCCTTCGCCGAGTGGCGTCGTGGGCAGTGGGTACTCCTGCCAGAGGTCGTGACAGCATTGAGGTCCCTGGGGTGGCGCTAAGTGTGCTCGTCAGGATCGCCGCCGTCTCGGCGAGGTATCACGCCGTTGCCACTTCACCGTCCGCAGCGCTCGTGGCGGATTCGTGCGACGGCTCACGCCACCCACCGAGCTCCTTGCTGACGGCGCGGGCACAGCCGACGACCGCCTCTACCAGCTCCTCGAGACGCTCCGGCGGCAGATAGACGACTGCACCGCTGAGGCTGACGGCCGCAGTAGCGGTTCCTGACGCGTCGAACACGGGTGCGGCGATGCAGGTGATGCCGAGTTCGTTCTCCTCGCGATCGAACGCGACGCCGCGCTGCAGCACGGTGTCGAGCTCGCGTTCGAACACGTCGAGCCGCGTGATGGTGTGGGGCGTCAGCGCCCCACGGTTCTGGAAGTACGCGGCCCAGGCATCTGGTGAGAAGTGCGCGATGATCGCCTTACCCATCGCCGTCGTACAGGCTGGGGACGCAAGACCGACCCGTGAACGCATGAGGAGGCCGCGGGCGCCCTCGACCTTTTCGAGGTAGACGACGTCAATACCGGCTAGCTCGCCGAGATGAACCGTCTCCAGGCTCGACGCGGCAAGGGCCTCCATGTGCGGGCGAGCGAGTGCCGGGAGGCGCACCTGGTCCTTCGCGAGCTCACCGAGCTCCATGAGGCGGTAGCCGAGCTGATAACGCCGCCCGTCGGTGCGGAGGAAGCCGTACTTGACCAGGACTGCGGCCAGACGGTACGCCGTACTCTTAGGAAGCGCGCTCGCTTCGCCGAGCTCTGCGAGGGTCTTCTCTCCCTCGGCGACGATGTCGAGCAACCCGAGCGCCTTGCCCATCGACTGGCTCACACGGCCCTCCGATCATGGGTTCGTTCGCCATCCTATCCATCAGCTCGTTCCAACATGTGAGATGGTGTTCTACATCTTGACACATGCGACCGAGGCTCCTATGCTTCGGCCAGTCCGCCCGCTCCACGACCACCTCCGCTCGACCTGCCCGGCTGCCCCAGGTAGTCCGACGAGAAGGGAGAAATGACCCGAACGAGTCGCTTCGTCCCGCCCATGACCACGAGCCAGATTCGTGAGCTGATCGCTACGCAGCCACGGGTCTCGCTCGCGTGCCTGCCCACCCCACTGCAGGAGACAGAGCGCCTGTCCTCCGTGCTCGGTGGACCTCGGATCTTCATCAAGCGCGATGACCTCACGGGCCTAGCATTCGGTGGGAATAAGACCCGCAACCTCGAGTTCAGGATGGTCCAGCCGGTCCGCGCCGAGGCCAACGTCCTGATCATGGCCCTCGAGATCACGTCGAACTCCGCGCGTCAGACGGTCGCCGCGGGCAACAAGCTCGGAATGCGCACCGTCCTCGTTCTGAAGGGCGAACGGCCCGAAGTGCTGCAGGGCAATCTCCTCATCAACCACCTTCTCGGCGCCGAGGTGCATTACGCTCGCGACACCGAAGAGCAGAGGCAAATCATCGAGGCCGTCGCCGATTCGGTCCGCCGAGCCGGCGAGCGGCCAATGGTGCTCACGAGCGAACCCATCTTCGACATCGGTTCCGCTCTCGCGTACCTCGAGAGCACGGTCGAGCTGATCGAGCAGTTGCAGGCCGTGGGCGCCGCCCCGGACTACCTCTACATGACCTCCGGCGGCAAGGGCCAAGCTGGCCTGGTACTTGCGAAGCGTCTACTCGAGGCACCGTTCCTCGTTCACGGCATCACGGTCAGCCACGAGTACGATGTCGAACCGCGCACGGCGCAGATCGCCAACGACACGCTGGCGCACCTCGGCATCGACCTGGAGATCGACCCGAGCGAAGTCGTGAGCTTCAGCGACTTCGTCGGTCCGGGCTACGGCCACGTGACGAGCGCGGGCCTGGCGGCGGTCGAGCTCATGGCCCGGACCGAAGGGGTGGTGCTCGACCCGATCTACACCGGCAAGTCCTTTGCGGCGCTCCTCGATCACATCGAGCGCGGGATCATACCGCGCGACGCCACCGTCGTCTTCGTCCACACCGGTGGGACACCGGCCGTGTTCACGCATGCCGAAGCGATCCTCGCCCACCTGTCTCGCGATCGAGAGAACGATCGCACCCCCGTCACGGCCGACGCATGACCAACCACTGGTCAAGCCGGATCGCTCCACGAAAGGGAGTCATCGACATGAACAACCGCTTCCGACTTCTCGCCGCGCTCGTCCTCGCAGCGATGCTGAGCGCGACGACGGTCTCCGCTCAGCGGGCCGAAGGCACGATCGTCTACGCCCAGAGCGTTCCGGTCACGACGCTCGACCCGGCGCGGGGGGCCTTCCTCGCCTACCCGGCCGGCTACGAGGTGGCCTACGTCCTCTACGACCGCCTAGTGACGTTCGACGCCTCGCTCGCCATCGTTCCTCAACTCGCGACGAGTTGGGCGACCTCTGACGACGGGTTGACGTGGACGTTCGAGCTCCGCCCCGACGTCACCTTCCACGACGGCACGGCGTTCGATGCCGATGCGGTCGTGTTCAACATCGAGCGGATGATGGACAGGGATCGCAATCCGACCAACAGACCCCTCTGGAACCCAGTCGCCGGGGTCGAGGCGATCGGACCGCTCACGGTCAGCATCAGCACCGCCGCACCGTTCTCCGCGCTGCTCAACACCCTCGCGCACGGATCCGGCTCGATGGTGAGCCCGGCCGCGTCGGAGCAGTACGGCGACGACAACATCGCGACGAATCCCGTTGGCACGGGCCCGTTCCGTATCGCCGAGTTCGAGCCCGGACAGTTGGTCGTGCTCGAGGCGTACGAAGGCTACTGGGGTGAGGCACCCCGCTCGGACCGACTCGAGTTCCGATACGTCCCCGAGGCGTCGACGCGCATCTCCGCGTTGCGGAGCGGGCAGGTCGACGTGATCGACTCCGTCCCGCCACAACTCGCCGCGACGCTCGAAGCCGACCCGAACGTCCAGGTGCTCACCACGCCAGGACTCCGCCCCATGGGATTCGCACTGATGACCGAGCGTGCGCCGCTCGACGACGTCCGCGTGCGCCAGGCACTGAACTACGCCATCCCGAAGGACGCGATCGCCCAGGGGGTCTTCCAGGGATTCGCCACACCGGCCGACTCGCCACTCGCCTTCAACACCACCGGGTACGCCCGCGCCGGCAGCTACGACTTCGATCCCGAGCGCGCCACAGCCCTGCTCGAGGAGGCAGGGTGGGTTGCCGGTACGGACGGGTTCCGCCAGAAGGACGGTGAGCGGCTCGCCTTCACGCTCTATACGCCTGAGGGTCTCTTCCCTGGCGACATCGCCATCGCCGAAGTTGTCGCGAACTCGCTCGGTGCAGTCGGCGTCGACATCGACATCGTCGTGATCGAAGCTGCCGCGTACTGGGACACCCTCCGCGTGCCGCCCGCCGAGATCGCGTGGGACATCGGGCAGTTCGGCTTCAACCCCTCGAACGCCGACGGCGTCTACCACCTCGATTCACTCTTCACCTCGAACCCTCCGGGTGCGGCCGCCCTCGGCGCCTGGAACATCGTTCGGCTCGATTCCCCCGAGATCGACGAGCTCATCGCCACGGCGAAGACCGCCATCGATCCCGCAGTCCGTGACGGCGCCATGGCCGAGGCGCAGCGTCTGATCTGGGAGGAAGCTCCCTACCTCTGGCTGCAGGTGAACGACATCATCTCCGCCGTGCGGAGCGACGTCCAGGGCGTCGAAGTCTGGCCCGTCGTCTTCACCATCATCCGCGACGCGCATCGCTGAACGCCACCTGCCGTG
>JACDHQ010000517.1 GCA_013820975.1 Gemmatimonadaceae bacterium | reverse complement strand
GCGTAGCGCCGAGACCCCTGCGCCGCAGGGGCAGGCGGCTCGACGCGTGTAAGCCGCCCCGGCCGCCGGAGCGGATCACCCCTCGCCCCGCATGCGCGACACTGCCAACGCCGCAGCAGATCAGCCCACGACAATGCTCCTTGGCGGCCGGAAGACGTGCAACGGCGTCAGGTCTTGAGCGGCTTCTTCTTCGCGGCGGGAAACAGCACGTTGTTGAGGATCAGCCGGTACCCGGGCGAGTTCCGGTGCAGCGACAGGTCGGTCGGCGGCGAGCCGATCGCATGCTGCGGGTCCTCGGGGTCGTGCCCACCGTAGTACGTCCACGTGCCCTTGCCGTAGTCGCCATGGATGTACTTGGCCCACGGCGCGCCCTCCTCGGTGGCGAGCACCGTCACGCCGGGCTTGATGGTTTCCCTCGTGAAGCTCGTCGTCACACCATAGAAGTCGGCCAGGACCGAGCGGTGGTTCTGCACCAGCATCGTCGCCACCGGGTCGAATCGCGCCGCGAAGCCGAACAGCGTGAACGTGCCAAGCGGCTGCCGGCGCCCTGGCACGTTCACCTGGTGCCCGTCGATGGAGCTCATCGCGGTCACGAACGGCGATGGCTCGAGCTGCGCATTGCGAAAGGCGAGCGCGCGGCTCCAGTCGAGGCGCGAGGTCGCCGCCGGGTCGGCCGGCGTGCCGTCGGCGAACGCCGCCGCGATGTCCACCCCGCGCGCGGCGATCGCCAGCTCGAGCGTCTCCGTCGCGCCGCACATCGCGAACAGGAACCCCCCGTTCTCCACGAAGAGGCGGATGCGCTCGGCCACTTCCTTCTTCAGCGCCGCCGGGTTGGCAAAGCCGAGCCGTGCCGCTGCCTCGGTGTCGCGCTGCGCGAGCGCGCGGAACCACGGCGCCTCACGATAGCTGATGTAGAACTTGTTGAGCTGCCCGGTGAAGTCCTCGTGGTGCAGGTGCACCCACTCGTACTTCGAGAGGTCGCCCGCGATCACTGCATCGTCGTACAGCGCCGTGTACTCGATGCCGGCGTACTTCAGCGCGAGCGTCACCGCATCGTCCCACGGCTGCGTGCCCGGCGGCGTGTACACGGCGATGCGCGGGGCTTTCTCGAGCGGCACGGCATCACCCTGGGCGGCATCAACCTCCGATCGCACCGTCGCCAGTCCGCCGGCGTCGAGCGGCTCCACGGTCACGCCGGCCAGCCCTGCCCGTCGCCGCACGTTTTCGCCGTCGGGCAGCACGAACGCACCGCCGCGATAGTTCAGCAGCCACTCCGCCTTGCCCCCATCGGTCAGCACCTGGAAGGTGATCCCGTAGGCACGAAGGTGGTCCTGCTGCGCGTCGTCCATCGGCACGAGGAGGTGCTGGGCGCGTGCCGCCGCCGGAACCGCGAGCATGCCGGCTGCTAGCGTGATGCCAATGCACACCCTGGGGACCACCTGCACGGCGTGTGCGCGGACCCGACTTGGAAGGCGGATCAGCATCGGCATCAGCCACTGCATCGGCATCAGCATCACCGTCCCTGTCCTGCTGCTTCGCGCGCCGCTTCCAGCTCGCGACGCGCCACGGGAACGAGCGCGCTGGCCGGGTAGGCCAGCACGAGCCGCTCGAGCTGCTGCATCGCGGCGCCGCGATCGCCGCGTGCGAGGAGCACCCGCGCGTGATGCAGCAATGCCTCGGGCGCCTCGGCCGACTCGGCGTGTTTCATCACCAGGTCCGACCACAGCGCGGCCGCGCGGGCGGTGTCGCCCACCACGAGGTGAAAGCGAGCGGCGGTCAGCAGAAGCAGCGACGCCGCCCCGGGCGCTGCGTCCGCCGCGTCGGTGAACCGCGCTGCGGCCGCCGCGGTGTCACCCTGCGCCAGCGTGAGGAACGCGCGCCCCACCGCCGGCGCCGATGCATCCCGAAACCGCGCCAGGACCGCGAGCGCGAGCGCGATTTCCGCCGACTGCTCGTCGCCGCGGCCGAGCATCGCTCGCGCGGTTTGCGCATCGCCCTCGAACAGGGCGAGCCATCCCGCCGCGGCCGAGGAATCCGCCTCCGCACCGTCCACGGCGAGCGCCGCGCGCGCGCGGGCAAGCTCTCCCTGCCGCACCCACCCCATCGCCACTTCGCGGGCGAGCATCATGCGCATGCCAGGCGCCAGGTGGCGGTCGAACGCGGTGACGAGGCGCGCGGCCTCGTCCGGCCGGCGAAGCTGCGCGAGCGCCATCACGTGCAGCGGCAGGAGGTCCATCGCCACGCGCTGGGAATCCGGCATGGCGCGCGGCCATGGCGCGACGGCGATCGCGCCGGCCGCATCCCCGCTCGCGTACGCTGCCGTCGCGGCCCGCATGCGTAACGCGTCGCCCTCGCGCCACCCGAGCGCGCGTTCGAACGCGGTGCGCGCCTGTGCCCACCGCCCATCCATCTCCGCGAGCTCGCCGAATGCCACCCACGCTGCCGCGGCGGCGCTGTCGGCGGGCAGGTCACGCACTGCGTTCCATCCCTGTCCCGATGATCCCCACCGCGTCTCGAGCCCCGCCAGGGCGAGGCGGGCCGCGGCGTCCACCGGCGGGTTCATGAAGGTGGCGCGCACGGCGGCGCGGCGTTCGGCCGGCGTCGGCGCGAGTGCATGCGC
>JACDHQ010000516.1 GCA_013820975.1 Gemmatimonadaceae bacterium | reverse complement strand
CCGCAGTGACGGCGGCATCCGTGGCCGCCGCGGTGCGCGATGCGCACGAGACGGGACGCCCGTGCCGGATCGTCGGCGCCGGCGGCTGGCTCGACGCGGGCCGGCCGGTGGCCGGCGACCCGATGCGCATCGACGTGCGGCGGGCGTTGCACGGGATCACCGAATACGTCCCCGGTGACCTGACACTCACGGCGCTGGCCGGCACGTCGCTCGGGGACCTGCACGAGGCGACGCGCGCGTACGGACAGCGACTCGCGCTCGATCCCTACGGATCCGACGAGGGCACGCTCGGCGCGACGATCGCCACGGCATCGGCCGGCCCTTCGGCATCGGCGTACGGGACGCCGCGCGACCAGGTCCTGGGGCTCGCCTTCGTCACCGGCACCGGTGAGACTGTCCGTGCCGGCGGCCGGGTGGTGAAAAACGTCGCCGGATTCGACCTCGTCCGCCTTTGCACCGGTGCGTGGGGGACGCTCGGCGTCATCACCGAAGCAAGCGTGCGCCTGCGTGCGCTTCCCGTCGCCGATGAGACCTGCCAGGTCGCGCTCGACACGGTGGATGATTCGCGCGTGCGTTCCGCAATCGACGGCCTGCGCGCGTTGGCACTGCCCTTCGAGGCCGTCGAGCTGCTCGACGCAGCGACGGCTGGTGCGATCGGGCTCCCGGACGCTCCGCACGGCGCATTGCTGGTGCGGATGACCGGTAGCGCGGATGTCGTTCGCGCCATGCGGGCCTCGCTCGCGACGATCGGTGCCGCCAGCGAGGTGGATCCGGCGAGCTGGCGTCGCCTGCGCGCGAACGCGCCCACGGGGAGTGCATGCGTGCGATTCTCCTCGGCGCATTCCGGCGCGGGCGACACATGGGCGACCGCGCGCCGTGTTGCGGCATCGGCCGGCGGCAGCGCGCACCTCGCCGTTGGACGATCGGTTGCCAGGGTGACGATGGCGCGTGCGGCGGAGGAGACGGACGAAGCGTTTGCCAACCGGGTGACGGTCGCGATCGGACGGCTGGACGATTTCACGGGCACCGTCGTCGCAGAACGACTCCCGGCATCGGCCTGGCATTGCCCGGTGCTGACTCGCCGCCGCGGTGACGCTGCCGTGCACGCGCGCCTCGTCCGTGGCGTGCGGGACGCATTTGATCCCGGTCGGGTACTGAACCGCGGCATCCTCGGCGCAGCGGGGGGCGAACCGTGAGCGGCAGGATGGATACAGGCCGGGCACTCGCCGCCTCGAGCACCCCATGCGCGTTGCCTGGCACTCCGCTCGCCGACGTGCGAGCCGGGATCGATGCCTGCGTGCACTGCGGATTCTGTCTCGAGGCCTGCCCCACGTACACGGCACTGGACGACGAGAACGATTCTCCGCGTGGGCGCATCGTGCTGATGCGGTCGGTGCTGGAGGGAGACCTCCCGCCCGGGGACGACGCGGTCCAGGAGCACATCGCCCGCTGCCTCGGCTGCCGTGCATGCGAGACTGCTTGCCCGTCCGGCGTGCCGTATGGCCAGATGCTCGAGGCGACGCGTGCGACCATCGCCCCGTACCGGCCGGCGCCGCTGCTCGCACGCCTCGGGCTCAAGAGCTTCGCCTTCCCCCGGCTCCTCGCCGCGGCGATGTGGATGTCGCGGTTGCTGCGTGCCACCGGATTGCCACGGGTGCTCGCCCGCATGCCGGGACGGATGGGCTTTGCGAACGCGATGCTCGCCGGGAGTGCGACGCCAATCGCGGCGCCGCCGTACGAGCCGGCGGGCGACGGCAGTCGTGGGACGGCTGCGCTGTTGACCGGGTGCGTCATGGAGGGGCTATTCACCGATGCCAACCGCGCGACCGAACGGGTGCTGACGGTGAACGGCTACGCGATGCGCGGTGCTCCCGGCCAGCGCTGCTGCGGCGCGCTGCATGCGCACTCCGGCGACATGGACGCAGCGCGCGCCCTCGCCCGCCGCAACGTGGACGCCTTCGAGCAGAGCGGCGCGGATCACGTGGTCACGAACTCGGCGGGATGCGGCGCGATGATGAAGGAGTATGGCCACCTCCTCGCCGGTGATGCGCGGTACGCGGACCGCGCGGCCCGCCTCGCCGAGCGCGTGCGCGACGCGACGCAGCTGCTGGCGGAGGCCGGCCCGAAGCCCGGTGCGCCGGTGCCGGAGCGGATCACCTACGATGCGCCCTGCCACCTCGTGCACGCGCAGCGCATCACGGCGCCGCCGCTGCAGGTACTCAGGTCGATCCCGGGTCTCGAGGTCGTGCCCCTTGCCGATGCCGACCGATGCTGTGGCGCCGCGGGCATCTACAGCCTCATCGAGCCGGCAACATCGCATGCCGTGCTTGCACCCAAGCTCGCTCACATCGCCGCGACTGGCGCGACGATGGTGGCCACCGGAAACCCGGGCTGCCTCATGCAGATTGGCGCCGGGCTGCGCATGAGCGGCTCCAGCGCGCGAGCCGTGCATCCGATCGAGCTGCTCGACCTCTCCTACGCGCGCATGCACGCTGCGGGGAAGGACGGTTGAGCATGGTGCTGCTATTCGAGCTCGAGGGGGTGATCGCCGAGACGCTACCGGTGCGCGCCGCCGCACTTCGCAGCGCCCTGCAGGCCGAAGGGATCGCGGCGACACCGGAGGACGCC
>JACDHQ010000515.1 GCA_013820975.1 Gemmatimonadaceae bacterium | reverse complement strand
AGGGCCGATCGCGCCTCGGCGCTCATGGCGGCCGTCATGTCGGTCTCGATGAACCCGGGCGCAACCGCGTTCGCCAGGATGTTCCGGGACGCCAGCTCCTTCGCCACCGACTTGGTCAGGCCGATCAGCCCTGCCTTGCTCGCGGCATAGTTGGCCTGCCCCTTGTTGCCAACGAGCCCCACGACGCTGGCGATGTTGATGACACGCCCCCAGCGCCGCTTCATCATCCCGCGCGTCGCCGCCCGGGTGGCGACGAAGGCGCCGCGCAGGTTGGCGTCGAGCACCGCATCCCAGTCGTCGTCCTTGATCCGCATCAGCAGGTTGTCGCGCGTCAGGCCGGCGTTGTTGACCAGAATGTCCACCGCGCCGAACGACTTTTCGACCGCCTCGACGAGGGCGACCACCGAGGCGGAATCGGCCACGTGGCAGGAAAATCCTCGCGCCGCCGTGCCGAGCTCGGCAGCGACCGCCTCCGCCCGTGCCTGGTCGCGGCCGACGACGGCGACCTGCGCCCCTGCTTCACCGAGGGTGCGGGCGATCGCGAGCCCGATGCCGCGAGTGCTGCCCGTGACGAGCGCCGTCCTGCCGGTGAGGTCGATCTTCATGAGGCGAGTTGCTGGAGGACCAGTTCGACGTCCGATGCAGTGCCGCAGGGCATGACCCGCAGCGATGGGGCGATCTTCTTCACGAGGCCGGCAAGGACCGTCCCGGGGCCGACCTCAAGGTAGAGGGCCTCGGGAAAGCGGAGCGCCAGCGCCTGCACCTCGTCGCTCCAGCGGACGGGACTCGTGAGCTGCTCGAGCAACAACGCGCCGGCGCGGCGGCCGCTGATCACCGGCTCGCCGGTCACGTTCGAGTAGACGGGGAAATCGGGATCGCGCAGGTTTGCCCCCTGCAGTGCCTTGCCGAGCTCCTCGGAAGCAACAGCCATGAGCGGCGAATGGAATGCGCCGCTCACGTTCAGCCGGATCGCACCCTTGGCACCAGCGTCCTTGACCATCGCCATCGCGCGCTCGACGCCGGCGACCTCGCCGCTGATGACGAGCTGGCCGGGACAGTTGTAGTTGGCTGGCACGACCGTCCCTGCCTCCGCCGTCGCCTCGGCGCAGATCTCCTCGATCGGGCGCGATGGCTCACCGAGGATCGCGGCCATCGCCCCGGGGCGGTTCACCCCGCTCTCGAACATCAGCTCGCCGCGGCGGCGAACCAGCTTCACCGCGGCGCCCAGCGGAAGCGCGCCGGCGGCGTGATACGCGGTGAACTCGCCAAGTGAGTGGCCCGCTGCCGCGCGCACGCGGGGCCGCGCGCGGTCACGTATCACCGCCCAGGCCGCCGCACCGTGCGCGAGGAGCGCAGGCTGCGCATTGTGGGTGAGCGTGAGCTCGTCTTCCGGCCCTTCGGCCATGAGCCGGCTCAGCGGGCTTCCCAGCGCCTTGTCGGCCGTGTCGAGCGCGTCCCGGGCCGCCGGGAAGGCATCGGCCAGGTCGGCAGCCATGCCGGGCTTCTGGGAGCCCTGGCCGGGGAAGAGGAGAACGATGTCCATGGCCGGGCGCGTCAGAAGCGGATGACCATCGATGCCCACGTGAAGCCCGCGCCGAATGCGACGAGCAGCGCGGTCGTGCCCTCACGGACGGTGCCCTGCTCCACCAGTTCGTCGAGCGCGATCGGGATGGACGCGGACGATGTGTTGCCGTAGCGGTCCACGTTCACGTACACCTTGTCCATCGGAATGCTGGCGTGCTTCGCCGTCGCCTCGATGATGCGGACGTTGGCCTGGTGCGGGATCAGGATGTCGATGTCGTTGCCCGTGAGCTTCGCCCCGTCCAGCGCACGGTCACAGGCCTCGGCCATGGAGCGCACGGCGCTCTTGAAGACTTCGCGTCCCGCCATCTTCACGTAGAAGCTGCGCTCGTCCAGCACGTCCTGGCAGAAGGGCTGCTTCGCGCCGCCCCCCGGGCGCCAGAGGAGCTCGGCGAGGGTGCCGTCGCTGCGCATGAACGTGCTCAGGATGCCGCGCTGCTGGTTGCCGCTGCCCTTGGTGCGGCGGAGGATCGCCGCCCCCGCGCCGTCGCCGAAGAGCACGCACGTCGCGCGATCCTGCCAGTCCACGATGCTGCTCATCTTTTCGGCGCCGATGACCAGCACCGTCTCCGCCACGCCCGTTGCGATCATGCCCTCGCCGATGGTCATCCCGTACAGGAATCCGGAGCACGCAGCGGAGAGGTCGAAGGCCGCTGCCCGCGTCGCGCCGAGCATCGCCTGCAGGTCGACGGCGGTGGACGGCAGGAGGCGGTCGGGCGTCGCCGTGCTGAGGACGATCGCATCCAGCTCGCCTGCGGTGACCCCAGCGCGTTGCATCGCCGTCCGCGCGGCCTCGGCGGACATGTGCGCCGTCGTCTCGCCCGGTTCGGCGATGTGGCGCTCGACGATCCCCGTGCGCTCGACGATCCAGTCATGCGACGTCTCGATTCCGAGCGCCGCGAAGTCGTGGTTGGTCATGACCTTGGCGGGAATGCCGCGGCCGGTCCCGGCGACATAGGCGAGGGGGCGCTTCACGAGGCAGCTCCCGGTGCCGGCGCCGCCATCGCCAGCCGTGCACCGATGTGGTCATTCATTCCATGCACGACGGC
>JACDHQ010000514.1 GCA_013820975.1 Gemmatimonadaceae bacterium | reverse complement strand
GTCCCGCGCCGGTGGCCACGGCGAGGTCGGCGATGAACGTGTCTTCCGTTTCACCCGACCTGTGCGAGATCACCGACAGATAGCCGGCCGCACGCGCCATCTCGATCGACTCGAGCGTCTCGGTGAGCGTGCCGATCTGGTTCACCTTGATGAGGATCGCGTTGGCGACGCCGCTCTCGATGCCGCGCGCCAGCCGCTCGGTGTTGGTGACGAACAGGTCGTCGCCCACGAGCTGGCAGCGGTCGCCGAGCGCGGAGGTGAGCTTGGCCCAGCCATCCCAGTCGTCCTCGGCGAGGCCGTCCTCGATGCTGACGATGGGATACTCGTCGAGCCACTTGGCATAGAGCTCGATCATTCCCTCGGCGCTCTTCTTCCCGGCGCCGCTCTTCTTGAAGGTGTAGGTGCCGCCACTGTGCAGCTCACTGGCAGCGACGTCGAGCGCGAGGGCGATCTCGGTGCCGGGCGCATAGCCCGCCGCCTCGATGGCTTCGATGATGACCTTGATCGCCTCCTCGTCGTCGGCGAGGTCGGGCGCGAAGCCGCCTTCGTCCCCGACACCGGTGCCGAGCTTGCGATTCACCAGCACCTTCTTGAGCGCGTGGAACACCTCGGCGCCCATGCGCAGCGCATCGCTGAACGACTCGGCGCCCACCGGCACGACCATGAACTCCTGAAAGTCCACCGTGTTCGTCGCGTGCGCGCCGCCGTTGATGATGTTCATCATCGGCACCGGCATGGTGCGCGAGAGCGGGCCGCCGAGGTAGCGGTAGAGCGGCAGGCCGATGTCGCTGGCTGCGGCGCGCGACGTCGCCATCGAGACGGCGAGGATGGCATTGGCGCCGAGCTTCGACTTGTTGGGCGTGCCGTCGAGCTCGATCATCGCATGGTCGATGCCCATCTGGTCGGTCGCTTCCATCCCCATCAGCGCCGGGGCAATCTGCTCTTCCACGTTGCGGCAGGCCTTGAGCACGCCCTTGCCGAGGTAGCGCGCCTTGTCGTTGTCGCGGAGCTCCACCGCCTCGTGCTCGCCCGTGCTGGCGCCACTCGGCACCGCGGCGCGGCCCGAGATGCCGCTGTCGAGGATGACGTCGACTTCGACCGTGGGGTTGCCGCGGCTGTCGAGGATTTCGCGAGCCAGGATATCGATGATCTGCGCCATGAGTGCGTTGGGGGGCTGAAGTCGGGGAAAGGTACTACATGCGGGCGGGATCGCCGAGCGGCGGCGCGGTGTGCTGGCGCGGCAGCTGGCTGACGATCCCGTAATGCTGCTCGAGCGCGGCGGCGATGCTCTGCCACGCTGCCTTCACGAGCACGTCGCGCTGGTCGTAGGTGAGTCCCGTGGAGGAGATGGGCGGGAGGAAGTGCACGTGCACCGTGCCCGGCCTGATGCGGAAGGATCCCTTGCGCATCACCTCGCGCGCGCCGTAGACGAGCACGGGAACGACAGGCGCCTGCGCGGCGACGGCGAGCACGAACGGCCCCTTCTTGAAGGGCCGGAGCGCGTACTCGGCGCCGCGAGTGCCCTCGGGACAGACGACGACGTTGCGTCCACGGCTCACCTCGGCCGCGGCACCTTCGTACGACTCGAACGCGCTCTTCCGGTTGTCGCGCTCGATGAAGATGACCCCCGCGGCTTCGGCTCCCCTGCCAAAGATGGGGAGGCGGCGCAGCTCGGACTTCGCGACCCAGGTGTACCGGGGCAGGACCTCGGCGATTGCGAAGACGTCGAACCAGCTCACGTGGTTGGAGATGTAGACGGCGCCATTGGGCATGTTCTCCGCGCCGTGCACGACGACCTTCACGCCCGCGGCGCGATCGACGGCCGTGGCCCACCAGCGCATCGCCTTGTCGTGGATGCTGCCGGGGCCCTCGCGAACCCCGAGCAGCGCCGCGACCATCGCCATCGGGGCGAGGATGACGGTCACCACGAAGGCGGTGAGCAGCGTGAACAGCGAGCGGATCATGCCGAAAAGTGACTGTGGCCGGCGGGGTTGGCAACGCGAGCGAGCCCGTCGGCAACGACCGCGGCAGCGCCCTCGACCACGGTGCCGATGCGGGTGAGGGGGAGGCCGAAACGCTGCGTGAAGGCGACCGTGTCGAGTGGGGTGCGAGCCGCGACGAGCAGCTCGTATTCCTCCCCCCCGGTGGCGGCATCGGCGGCGGAGACGCCGGGGTGGAGCGGGATGGACGCCGCGTCGAGCACGATGCGGACGGCGGATGCGGCGGCGAGGTTCTCCGCGTCGGCGAGCAGTCCGTCGCTGATGTCGATGCCGGCAACGCAGCCATGCCCGGCGAGCCAGCGCGCTTCGGCGATGCGCGGCACGGGGCGGGCGAAGCGGGCGCGGGCGGCGTCGGGCGGTGTGCTCCCGGCGAGGAACGCGGCGAGGGCCGCCTGGGGGCCGCCGAGCGTGCCGGTGACGTAGAGTGTGTTGCCGGGGCGGATGCCGGTGCGGGGCATCGGGCTCCGTGCGCTGCCTATCACCGTGATGGTGAGTGACAGCGCGTCGCCGGCGGTGAGGTTGCCGCCCACGACGGATGCGCCGACCGAGGCGGCAAGTTCCCCGACGCCGTCGGCGAGTTCGGCGACGTCGTCGCGCCAGTCACTGGGCACGGTGAGCGCGAGCAGCAGCGCGTGCGGC
>JACDHQ010000513.1 GCA_013820975.1 Gemmatimonadaceae bacterium | reverse complement strand
CGCGCGACCGCGCGATCCGCGCGCTGACCGCTGACGCGGCCCAGCTGCTCGGCGTCGGCGACCGGCTCGGCACCATCGAGGCGGGCAAGATCGCAAGCCTCACCGTGGTACGCGGGGACTTGTTCGATGCCTCCGCGCGCGTGGTGCATGTGATGGCGGACGGTGAGCTGTTCGACGTCCGCGAGGCGCCAGCGGCGCGCGGAGGCACCGGGGCTGCCGGGGCCGCAGCCGGGGGCGCAGCTGGTCGCGCGGCAGCCGATGCTGCTGCCAGCGCGGCAGCGAATCCTGCGGCCGGCCAGTGGCTGCTCACCGTATCGCTCGAGGGGAAGGAGCATCGCGTCACCGTCGAGCTCCAGCAGCGCGGCGAGGCCGTGAGCGGCTCCTTCCAGGGCGCACTCGGTACCGGCTCCATCTCCAACGGGTCGATCGATGCGAATGGCGAGGTGCGGTTCACCGCTCCCATCACGACCGACGAGACGCAGGAAGCAACGTTCACCGGCACCATCACCGGCAACCAGATTCGCGGCACCGTGACGATCGTCGGCGAGGCGCCAGGCACCTTCGTCGGCTCGCGTCCGTCCGCGCGGCAGGGGACACGTCCATGAGAACGACCGCACTGACCACGGTGGCACTCGTCATCGCGGCGGCACCGCTCGCAGCGCAGGCCAGGCCGGCGGCACCGCAGCCGATCCTGATCCGCAACGCCACCGTCCTCACGATTACCAAGGGCACGCTCCCCTCCACGGACATCCTCCTCGAGGGCGGCCGCATCGCGCGCATCGGCAGCGGCCTCACCGCACCCGCAGGCGCCAGGGTCATCGATGCGACCGGCAAGTACGTCATGCCGGGCATCATCGACGCGCACTCGCACATGATGAGCGACGCGATCAACGAGGGATCGCTTTCGGTGACCTCGATGACCCGCATCGAGGACGTGCTCAACCCGACGGCCGTGAACGTCTATCGCGCGCTCGCCGGCGGGGTCACCGCCGCCAACCTGCTCCACGGCTCGGCCAACACGATCGGCGGCCAGTCGGCGACGGTGAAGCTCAAGTACGGCACCTCGGCGAGCGAGATGCTCTTCGCCGGCGCACCGCCTGGCATCAAGTTCGCCCTTGGTGAGAACGTCACGCGCAAGAACCGCCTCGCGCTTCCCGGGTCCGTCGCGCGCTACCCGACCACGCGCATGGGCCAGGAGGAGGTGCTTCGCGATGCGTTCACCCGCGCGCGTGAGTACCAGCAGGACTGGGCCGACCATCGCACCCGCGCCCGCACCGACCGCAACGCGGTTGCGCCGCGCCGCGACCTCGAGCTCGAGCCGCTCGTCGAGATCCTCGAGGGGAAGCGGCTCGTGCACGCGCACTCGTATCGCGCCGACGAGATCCACATGCTGCTCATCCTCGCCGACGAGTTCGGGTTCAAGGTGAAGACGCTGCAGCACGTGCTCGAGGGGTACAAGGTTGCCCCGGAGATCGCGAAGCACGGCGCCGGCGCCTCGACGTTCGCCGACAACTGGTCGTACAAGATCGAGGCGTACGATGCGATCCCGCATGCGGCGGCGATCATGACGCGCGCCGGCGTGATCACGACGATCAACTCCGATTCGGATGAGCGGATCCGCCGGCTCAACACCGATGCCGCCAAGATGATGCGCTACGGCGACCTCACCGAGGAGGAGGCGCTCAAGCTCATCACCTGGAACGCCGCGTGGCAGCTCGGTGTCGAGGACCGCGTCGGCTCGATCGAGGTGGGCAAGGACGCCGACCTCGCGATCTGGAACGCGCACCCGCTCTCGGTCTACGCGAGCGCGGAAACGACGATCATCGACGGGCAGGTCTACTTCGACAAGCAGCTCGATCGCGAGATGCGCGAGCGCCGCGAGGCCGAGCGGCAGTCGCTGCTCGCGTCGTCTCGCCCAGCGCCAGCGGCACTCCCCAACGAGGACAACCAGTGATGCGCATTCATATGAAGCGGCTGCCGCTGCTCGTCGCAGCGGCCTGCGTGGTGGTGCCGGCCACGTTGCACGCCCAGCTCGGCTCCACCAACCCGGCGCCGGGCCCGCGCGGTACGTACGCCATCACCAATGCGCGCATCGTCCCGGTCAACGGTGCCGAGATAGCGCGTGGCACCGTCGTGATCGGTGCTGATGGGCGGATCACCGCCGTCGGCGCGAACGTCACCGCTCCCGCCAGCGCGACCGTGGTGGACGCGGCCGGCGGCACCGTGTGGCCCGGCATGATGGATGCCGGCACCGGCATGGGACTCAACGAGATCTCGCAGGGTGCGAACGCGACGGTCGATGACTCGGAGACCGGCAGCTTCAACCCCAACGCGCAGGCAGTGTGGGGGATGAACCCGCACTCCGCGCACATTGGTGTCACCCGCGTCGTCGGCGTCACGCACGTGGTGTCGAGCCCCAACGGTGGCCTGATCTCCGGGCAGTCGGCGCTGGTGAACCTCGCCGGCTGGACTGTCCCCGAGATGGCGGTGATGCAGCGCGCCGCCCTCGTCGTGAACCTGCCGTCGAGCGGCTTCCGCGGCGGCGGCTTGGCGGCATTCATGGCCGCCCAGCAGGGAGGCAACACCGACCAGGCAGCGGCGCGCACCCGCCAGCTCGACTCGATCCGCACGATGTTCCGC
>JACDHQ010000060.1 GCA_013820975.1 Gemmatimonadaceae bacterium | reverse complement strand
GGCCGGATCCTGCGGGTGGCGAGCCCACTAATCACCGGGAGGGCGAGGCGCTGACTCCCTTATGGCCGCGGCCTTGCACATCAAGGGGTATCGCGCCGCATCTGGTGCTTGACTCACGATGGCCGGTCGGGCGGTCGCGCCCGGCAGTTGGAGATACAGGTGGAAGTCATGTCGGACGACAACAGCCGTGGCCCCCAGGGCAACGGCGCCCAGACCCGCGTCTTCACGGACCACGAAGGGGTGCAGTGGGAGGTCACGGAGATACCCGGCCGCATCGTGCCGGCTGCCCGCGGGGAGAAGTGTCTCATCTTCAGCTCGCCGGTCGCGATACGGCGGGTGTGGACGTATCCGGAGACGTGGGTGCGCATGTCTGCTGACGAGTTGTACGACCTGAGCTGGAGGCGCTGATTCTCGTCGCGGCCGGCGGGACGGGACTGCTCCTGCTGCTGCAGCTGGTGCCGCAGCAGGAAGCCACCGTTCCTGTCGACTCGCTGGTCACGGTCGCCTGCGAGGGGCGCAACGTCAGCACGATCGAGATCGACACGCGCCGCCCCCGCTTCAGCGGCCCCATGGCAATCTGGCGCCGCGCCGCCCGCACCATCGGGCTTCACAACACCGAGACGCAGGAAGTGGTCGTTCGTCGCTTCCTCTCGCTCGAGGAGGGACGACCCTGCACGGAGTTCAGGCGCGCCGAGTCGGAGCGCCTGCTCCGCGCGCAGCCCTTCCTCGCCACGGCGTCGGTTCGCACGCTCGACGACGGCGCGGGCGGCGTCCTGGTGAAGGTGGAGACGATCGACGAAGTCCCCGCGCTGGTTGCGGCGCGGTATCGCGGGGGAGACTGGGCGCTCGGCCTGGGGAACGACAATATCTTCGGCTCGGGGACGCGCGTCATCGTTCGGGCCGAACAGCGGGCGTTCTATCGGGACGGGATCGGGGCGGCGGTCGAGCATCGGCAGGTTTTCGGCCGCCCGTATGTGCTCACGCTCGACGGCATGCGCCACCCGCGCGGTGAGCGATATGTGGCGGAACTCGGGCATGCGTTCCGGACCGACCTGCAGCGCTTCGCGTGGCACACCGGCTATTCGCACCGCAAGGACTACATGCGGCTGCGTTCCGACGACGGCGACGCCACGCTGACCCTTCCGCTGCGGCAGGTCACGTGGGATGCAGGCGGCATCGTCCGGATCGGTCCTCCCGGGCGCACCTTTCTTGGCGGGGGGGTGCTCACCGGGGAGCGGGTGCTCCCCGCTCCTGCGACGGTGCTCGTGACCGACACGGGGTTCGCCCCGGCGCCAGCCGCCGATGCGGACGCGGGAGACCAGTACGCCGCTGCCCGCAGCGTACGCGCGAACGCGGTCGGCGGATTGCGCGTCATTCGCTACCGCAGCGCGCGGGGTGTGGACGCGCTCACCGGCCAGCAGGACCTCGCCAACGGCGTCCAGCTCGGGCTCGTCGTGGGGCGGAGCATTCCGAGGGTGAGTCGCGACAATGATGCCTTCATCGGTGCCCACCTGTTCGCTGGCATGGGAAGCGAGCGCTCGTACGGGGCATTCCAGCTCGATGGCGAGGCGCGCCGTGCCTTCGACGGGCCCCGGGACTGGGATGCGATCCTCGGCAGCGGGCGCGCAGCGTGGTACTTCAAGCCGGCTCGCGTGTTCACCTCGATCGCCAGCGTCGAGTGGGCGGGGGGATGGCGGGCACGTTTTCCTGCGATGCTGGAGCTCGGGGACCGGGAAGGAGGCGTGCGCGGATTCGGGGATGCCGACATGGCAGGCGCGCGCCGCGGCGTGGTGCGCCTGGAGGAACGCTGGATCGCCGGTCCCGTGAGGGGACGTGGCGACCTCGGCTTCGCCGTGTTCGGCGATGCGGGCAAGGTGTGGGCGGGTGACGCGCCGTTCGGCGTGACGACGCCGGTAGCCGCATCCGTCGGGTTGTCCGTGCTCGCGGCAGTGCCGGTCGGGGGACAGCGGCTCTATCGCGCTGACGTCGCGTTTCCGGTACGTGGCCCCGGGCGCGGTGTCGAGGTCCGTTTCTCGGCGAACGACCCGACGCGTGCCTTCTGGACGACGCCGGACGACATCATGCGCGCCCGGGCGGCGGCGATTCCCCAGCGGGTGTTCGCCTGGCCCTAGTGATGCGCCTCAGCGGCTTGCGTCGAGCAGCACGTAATTTCGGCTGCCCTTTCGTGCGAGGATGTAGCGGCCGTGCAGCAACTGCCCGTCGGCGATCGGCTGCCGTTCGGCAGGAAAGCGCGCGCCGTTGAAGTAGAGCCCACCCTGCTGGATCATCCGACGCGCCTCGCCCTTGCTCTTGAACAAGGCTGTCGGCGCGGCGGTCAGTGCCTCGATGATGCGCTCGGTGTCGAGGCCACCGCGGCGTGCGATCGACGCGGATGGGATCTCCGCCGCCAGCGCCGCCAGCGCCTCGGTGGAGAGCGCCGTGGCGTCGCCACCCCCGAACAGGAGTGCCGACACTTCCTCTGCCGCACGCAGCGCCGCGTCGCCGTGCACCCGGCGTGTCACGTCGGCCGCGAGCGCGCGCTGTGCCTCGCGCCGCTCGGGATGCGCGGCACCCGATTCCTCGAGTCCCTCGATCTCCTCGCGCGCGAGCAGGGTGAAGAGACGGAGGAATCGCGACACGTCGCGGTCGTCGGCCTTCATCCAGAACTGGTAGAACTGGTAGGGCGATGTGCGGTGCGGATCGAGCCAGACGGCTCCTGCCTCCGTCTTCCCGAACTTGGTCCCGGCCGCCGTGGTCACGAGCGGGAAGGTGAGGACATTCGCATCGCCTCCTTCGACGCGGTGAATGAGCTCCATCCCCGCCGTCATGTTGCCCCACTGGTCGCTCCCACCGACCTGCAGGGTCACGCCATCGTTCCTGTACAGCGTCAGGAAATCGTAGGCCTGCAGGAGCATGTAGCTGAACTCGGTGTACGAGATCCCGGCTTCCAGGCGGGACTTCACCGACTCCTTCTGCAGCATGTAGCTGATCGTGAAGTGCTTGCCGATATCGCGCATGAAGTCGATTGCGCCGAGCCCCACCAGCCACTCCGCATTGTTCCGCATCACGGCCCCGGTCGCACCGTCGAAATGCAGGAACTGCCCGAGCTGCTCGCGGATGGCCGCAACGTTGGTCGCGACGACGTCCGGCGTGTTGAGCTGGCGCTCGACGGACTTGCCGCTCGGATCCCCGATGAGTCCCGTGCCGCCGCCCACGAGCACGACCGGGCGATGCCCGGCCCGCTGCAGGTGCAGGAGCCCCATCACCGGGACGAGGTTGCCGACGTGCAGGCTGGGCGCCGTCGGGTCGAATCCGCAGTACGCCGTGACGGGTTCCCGGCCCAGCGCATCGGCGAGGCCTTCGGTGTGCTGGAAGACCAAACCCCGCCAGGCGAGGTCGTCGAGAAGCCCGGGATTGTGCATCGTTCCAACATAGGCGGATCGTGAATCCGGCGTCAGCCGCCATCCGGGGTGCCCCGGAGCGCCGGCGTGCCGGCTGCGGTGCCGGGGATTAGCTTGCAGGGCATGGCCTCGTCCTCGACACGCAAGCCCAGGCGCACGTCCCCCGCGAGGGGATCCCGCTCGCGCGGCGGCCTCCGGGCCGGCCGCGTGTTGCTGCTCCTGCTGACCTTCCTGACCGCGTCCGGCGCCGGGTTCGCCTATGGGAGCTGGGCGACGATCTGCAACGCCGGCCGCTGTCCCTCGGTGGAGGTCCTCGACGACTATACACCGAGCCAGACGTCGAAGCTGTATGCGGTGGACGGGCGGTTCATCGCCGAGATCGGCCACGAGCGCCGCACCGTGGTCACGCTCGCCGACATCCCGCAGGTCGTGCGTGACGCCTTCATCATGACCGAGGACAAGCGCTTCTACCGGCATGCCGGCATCGACTGGGTGCGCGTATTCGGTGCCGTCGCTGCGAACGTGGTGAGCAGGGGATGGTCGGAAGGATTCTCGACAATCTCGATGCAGCTCACCCGCAACATCTTTCCCGAAAGGATCAGCCGCGAGAAGACGCTGATCCGGAAGCTCAAGGAAGCCAAGGTCGCGCGCGCGATCGAAGCCCGGTTCAGCAAGGAGAAGATCCTCGAGCTCTACCTGAACCAGATCTACCTCGGGAACGGCGCGCACGGCATCGAGGCGGCGTCGCAACGTTACTTCGGCAAGTCGGTGAAGGACGTGAACGTGGCCGAGGCGGCGATGCTCGCCGCGCTGCCGAAGGCCCCCGAGCGGTACAACCCGCGGCGGTATCCGGAGCGGGCGGTGCAGCGCCGCAACACGATCGTCGAGCTGATGCGGCGCCAGGGCGCGATCAACGACGCCGATGCCAGCCTTGCGCAGGCCTTTCCGCTGACGCTCGCCCGCCGCACCGAGACCGGTGACGTGGCGCCCTACTACGTCGAGTGGGTACGCCGGCAGCTCGATGCGCAGTTCGGGAATCGCCTGTACGAGCAAGGGCTCAAGGTGTACACGACGCTGGATGTCGACATGCAGACGGCGGCCGAGCGGGCTCTCGAGAACCAGTTGCGCGCCATCGAGTCGGGACGCTTTGGCGCCTACCGCCATACGACGTACGAGCAGCACATCGCGAAGAGCGCCACCGACGGCGGGCAGCCCGCCGCCGGTTCACCGTACCTGCAGGGAGCGTTCATCGCCCTCGATCCGCGCACCGGGGCGGTCCGCGCGCTCGTCGGCGGACGCAACTTCGACGACTCCAAGTTCAACCGGGCGACCCAGGCGCTCCGCCAGCCGGGGTCGACCTTCAAGCCGATCGTCGTCGCGGCGGCGATCCAGAACGGCCGTCCGCTGAGCTACGTCGTCTCCGACGACCAACTCGTGGTGCCGATGGGCGCCGGGGGCCAGTGGACGCCGCAGAACTTCGACCTGAAGAGCAGCGGCCAGATCTCGATCCGGCAGGCGCTCTACCAGTCGCGCAACATCGCCATGGTGCGTCTCGGCATCGAGCTCGGCGAAGGGACGGTTGCGGACATGGCGAAGCGCATGGGGCTGACGACCCCGATTCCGTATTATCCGTCGATCTTCCTCGGCGCCGCCGAGGTGTATCCGATCGAGATGGTGGCGTCATACAGCACGTTCGCGACGCTCGGCAATCGCAGCACCCCGTACTCGATCCTTCGCGTCGAGAACATGCGCGGCGAGGTGCTCTGGACGCCGACGCCGTCCCAGGTGCCGGCCATGTCGGCGGAGGAAGCGTGGCTGATGGTCGATGCGATGAAGGATGTCGTCCGGCGCGGCACCGCCGCGGGGAGCGTCGGCGCGCAGTTCCGCGTGCCAGCCGGTGGGAAGACCGGCACGACCAACGACGGCAGCGACGTCTGGTTCATCGGCTTCACGTCGGACATCGTCGCCGGGGTGTGGATGGGCTTTGACCGGCCCCAGAAGATCAAGGCCAACGCGCAGGGCGGCAGCCTGGCCGGGCCGGCCTGGACGGCATTCATGAAGGACGTGTACCGGCGCAAGCCCGAACCCCCCGACTGGCCGCGGCCCAATGGCATCGTCCTCGCGAGCGTCGATCGCACGACGGGGCTGCTCGCCAATGAGTACTGTCCGACCGAGGCGGTCGTGACCGAGTACTACATCGCAGGGACGCAGCCGCCGCGTCCGTGCGACGTCCACTCGCCGTACGCCTACTATCCGGACACCATGGGCGCCGGGGGGTACTATCCGCCCTCGACGCTGCCCCAGGTGCCGCCGCCACCCACGCCGATGCCGTCGCGGCCGTTCCCCCGTGACACGTTCGCCCGGCCGTACGGTGATACCCTCGGCAATCGGCCGCTCCCGGGCGCGACTCCGCGGCCGGCGCCGCAACCGCCGGCTCCGCGCGAGACGTTGTTCATCCCGCGGCCTCGGTGAGCTGGCAGCCGGTAGACTGCCACGCTCACTCCACGCACTCGGACGGCACGCTCACCGTCGCCGAGATCGTGGACCTCGCGCGCGAGCGGGGCGTGCGCCCATCGGTCGCGGATCACATCACCTCCGACATCGCGAAGGGCATCCGGACCGTTGACGGCGTCGTGCCCTACCTCGAAGACCTCGAGGGGCATGATGTGCTTCGCGGCGGCGAGTTCTGCTGGCACGACACCCTGTGGCGCGAGCTGCCGCCGGCAATCGTGACCCGGTTCTCGCACAGGCTGGGATCGTTGCACGCCGTCGCCGTTGACTCCGGCGCACTCGTTCACGCCTTTCGCCGCTTTCCGCCGGCGCTGACCCCCGACGCGTACATGCAGTCGCACATCCGCGCATTCGAGGCCCTCGCGAGCGAGATGCCGGTGGACATCCTTGCACACCCGACCCTGCTGCCGATCCCGCTGCGCAAGCTGCCCCTCGAGGAGCTGTGGACGGAGGAGCGGGAGGATCGGGCCGTGGACGCACTCTTTCACGCCGGGATCGCGTTCGAGATCTCCAATCGCTACCGGCCGCACGAGCGGTTCGTTCGCCGGGCCGTGGACCGCGGGGTGCGCATTGCCCTCGGCAGCGACGGTCACACCGTGACGCAGGTTGCCGACGTCGCCTGGCCGCTTGCGCTCGCACGAAGCCTCGGGGTGTCCGACGCGGCGCTCTACGACCCAGCCGTGCACGGCTCGAGGACCGGCGGCGCACACGCCAGGTGATCCGATATCACGCGGACCGGAGTCGCCCACTCGCTGAGGAGCCTTGCTGGCGCCGGGTTCCCGCGAGGGGTTATCATCCGCCGCTGCATCGCTCTCACCAACGAGGTTCCTCATGGGTGCTCCGGCAACTGGCCGCACGAAGCTGATCTGGCGGGACGGCAACCTCGTGCCGTGGGAGGAGGCCACCCTCCATGTGATGAGCCATGTGGTGCACTACGGGTCGAGCGTCTTCGAGGGGATGCGCTGTTACCGGACGCCGTCGGGGGGCGCGATCTTCCGCGCCCGCGAACACCTGCGACGGCTCATGGACTCCGCGCGCATCTACCGCATGGACCTGCCGTACTCGGCGGACGAGCTCGTGACCGCGTGTATCGAGACGGTGAGGGCGAACGGGCTCGACGAGTGCTACCTGCGGCCGATCGTCGTGCGCACGGGCGAGCAGATGGGAATCCTCGCGACCAATTCGCCACTCGAGGTCTTCATCATTGCCTGGCAGTGGGGGACCTACCTCGGGGCGGAGGCGGTCGCCCAGGGAGCCGACGTCTGCGTCTCCAGCTGGCGGCGGTTCGCCCCGGACACGATGCCGGCGCTCGCAAAGGCGGGGGGCAACTACCTGAACGCCCAGCTGTCGAAGGGCGAGGCACGGCAGAACGGCTACGTCGAAGGGATAATGCTCGACAGCACGGGTTACGTCGCGGAAGGAAGCGGCGAGAACCTCTTCGCGATCCGCGACGGTGTCATCCACACGGCGCCGGTGGCGTCGGGGATACTCAACGGCATCACCCGGGACTCGATCATCCGCATCGCGCGTGACTTCGGGTACGAGGTGCGTGAGACGGTGATGCCACGGGAATTCCTCTATATCGCCGACGAGTTGTTCTTCTGCGGGACCGCCGCCGAGATGACGCCGATCCGGAGCGTCGATCGAATTCCGGTCGGTGAGGGCCGGCCCGGGCCGATCACGCTTCGCCTCCAGCAGGAGTACATGGGGCTCGCCAAGGGCACGCTCGAGGACCGGTATGGGTGGCGTACTGAGATCTCGAGCTGACCCGCTCCTTGTCGGACGCCGTGTGCAATCCTAGACTTCTAGTAGGGTTCAGCCCGGCGGAGGCCGCATGATCGTCGGTTGTCTTGCACTCAACGCATCGTTCGAGCCGCTCACCATGGTGCCCATGCGCCGGGCGTTGCGGCTCGTCATTGATGGAAAGGCCGAGATCGTCGAGAGCGACTCGGGACGCGTCGTGCGTTCGGAGCGGATGACGATGCCGCGTCCCGCCGTCATCCGGCTGACGCGCTTCGTCCACGTGCCGCGACGGTTCCGGCGCCAGGTGACGAACACCTTCCTCTTCGCCCGCGATCATTACCGCTGCCAGTATTGCGGGCGCCACCAGTCGGAGCTGAAGCCGCGCGAGGCGCTCACGCGTGATCATCTCATCCCGATCTCTCGCGGCGGACTGAACCTGTGGACGAACGTCGTCGCAGCGTGCAGCCCGTGCAATGCCCGCAAGGGCAACCGGCTCGCCACCGAGATCGGGATGCATCCGCTCACGATCCCCGTCGAGCCGCATTTTGTGCACCTGAGCTGGGCGGTGCGCCGGCTGACCCCTGCACAGGCCAGGTACATCCGCACCTTCTACGGCGCGGGGATCGTCCAGCAGCTCGAGGCGCTCGAGCGCCGAGAGCCGGTCTGCGCGCGGCGGCTGTGCGCGCGCCGGCGATGGGGCGGACGCGACGCTCATCGAGCGGACGCGGACAAGGTGGGCACGCGGCTCACCATCCCGCCAGGCAGATCACGGCGTTGTGGCCGCCGAAGCCGAACGAGTTCGACAGGGCCACCGGCGGAGCGCCGTTGCCAATCGACCGTGGCCCGTCGGTCACGTA
>JACDHQ010000512.1 GCA_013820975.1 Gemmatimonadaceae bacterium | reverse complement strand
GCCGGGGGCGCCGGCGCGCCTGACCGTGGGCCGGACGCCGCGCCTCAAGCCGCGGGCGCGGCGTCGGCCACCAGCCGCCCTCCGCGGACCGTCGCACCGATGACGATCGCCGCGCTGATGAGCACAGCATTCTTGATGATGTACTGCCCCTCGAGCGTCGGCGCGTAGGGGACCCGCGTGAAGACCTCCCCGGGAAACAACAGGATCGGCGTGAGGGTCCCCGCCATCTGGACGGCCAGCAGGAGCAGGGTGGCGCGCATCGCCACGTTCGTGACCAGCCCGAGGCCGATGAGGCACTCCCACGCCGCCAGCACCGGGATCGACAGCCCGGGCCCCATCTGCCCGAACGTCAGCACCTCGACCGTCCGGGCGGCGAGGTCCTGGGCAGGGCTCAGCCCCGGGAAGAACTTCAGGGCCCCGAACCAGAGGAAGACGATGCCGAGGCTGATACGGAGCAGCGGAACCCCGTGGCGAGCCATCCAGCGAGTGATCCGGGCGTCGGCGTTGTCGAACTGTCCGTGCAGGCTCATGGCAGAAGATTACACACAAAACGTTTGCAGGGGAGCGCGTAGCTAGGTACAATGCCGTGCGTTCCGGCCGGTGCCTCCTACCGGCCGCTGTTGCGACCCCCATCAGGAACCCATGAAAATTCGCCGCTTCCTCCTCGCGCTCCAGTTGGTCGTCGCCTGTTTCGCGGCGCCTCTCACCGCGCCGGCATGGGCCCAGGCGCCTGACACGGGCCTCGCCGGGATGTCCCAGACGACCGGCGTCCCGGGCACCGATACCGTCGCACCCGAGCTGGCCGTGACCCCCACCGCCGACAGCGCTCGCGTCACGGAGGGGGGGCTCATGAACGTCGCCGACCAGGCGATGGGCAAGGTCAACTCGGTGATCGGCGCGTTCCTGTTCTACGACGTGCTGTTCTGGGACGACGCGCACTCGATGCCGTTCATCGTGCTGTGGCTCGTGATCGGCGCGGTCTTCATGACGATCCGGATGGGCTTCATCAACTTCCGGGCATTCGGGCACGCCGTGAACGTCACGAGGGGCAAGTACACGCCGCCTGGCGCGGTCGGCGACGTCTCGCACTTCCAGGCGCTCACGACGGCCCTCTCGGCGACGGTCGGACTCGGGAACATCGCCGGTGTCGCGATTGCCGTGAGCCTCGGCGGCCCGGGCGCGACGTTCTGGATGATCATCGCCGGCCTCCTCGGCATGACGCTCAAGTTCACCGAGTGCACGCTCGGCCAGATGTACCGCGAGGTGCGCCCCGACGGCCGCATTCTCGGCGGCCCGATGCAGTACCTGTCGAAGGGGCTCGCGGAAGACGGCAAGCCCGGCTTCGGTAAGTTCCTGGCGGTGTTCTTCGCCATCCTCTGCATCGGTGGCTCACTCGGCGGCGGCAACAGCTTCCAGGTGAACCAGTCGATGAACGCCATCCAGGAGACGGTGCCGGGGCTCGCTGCCGCTCCGTGGGCGTACGGTCTCCTGATGACCTTCCTCGTCGGCATCGTGATCGTCGGCGGCATTCGCCGCATCGCGAACGTGGCGGAGAAGATCGTGCCGACGATGGTGGTGATCTACGTGATCGGGGCCATCGTCGTGATCGTCGACAACGCTGCGGCGGTGCCCGGGGCATTCGGCGCGATCTTCCAGCAGGCGATCACGCCCGATGCGGCATACGGCGGCTTCATCGGCGCGCTCGTCGTCGGCTTCCAGCGCGCGGCGTTCTCCAATGAGGCTGGTGCCGGCTCCGCGGCGATTGCGCACTCCGCAGCCAAGACCGAGTATCCCGTTCGCGAGGGCATCGTCGCGCTGCTCGAGCCGTTTATCGACACCGTCGTCGTCTGCACCATCACCGCGCTCGTCATCATCATCACCGGCGCGTACAACAACCCGGCGTACGCCGACCTGATCACGGGCTCGAAGGGCGCGGCGCTCACCTCGCGGGCGTTCAGCGAGCACATCACCTGGTTCCCGTACGTCGTCTCGGCGGCCGTGTTCCTCTTCGCCTACTCGACGATGATCTCCTGGTCGTACTACGGCGAGCGGTGCGCGGTGTGGCTCTTCGGCGAGGGCGCATCGAAGTTCTACAAGATGCTCTTCCTGCTTTTCGTCTTCCTCGGCAGCATCATCACCTCGGTCAACGTCCTCGACTTCGGCGATCTGATGATCCTCGGCATGGCCTTCCCGAACCTGCTCGGCGTCTACTTCCTCCACCCCAAGGTGAAGCGCGCGATCACCGAGTACTGGGCGAAGTACAAGGCCGGAGACATGCCGGTCTACAAGTAGCTGTCATTACCCGGGAGATTGTCCCGGGCGAAAGAGCGGCGCGGCACCGTGAGACGACAATCCTCGTGATGTTGTTCCACGCCAGCGTGGCGGTGCGGCGCCGTGAGACGTCGAGACACGAATGCCCCGGGGGGAGCTCCCCCGGGGCTTTCGTGTCTATTGCCATGTCCTGTTTGCCGACTTCTGCCCCTCGCGATGGTGAGACCACGCCACCGCTCACCGCTCACGTCTCACGCTGGCGATACGCCGCCGGCCTGCACCGAACCCTCGAAGCAGCGGTCAGGGCACCAGCGCCAGCGGCGGCACCGACACCTTGCCGATCGAACCCTGGTCGGTGCCGAACCAGATCTGGCG
>JACDHQ010000511.1 GCA_013820975.1 Gemmatimonadaceae bacterium | reverse complement strand
GAGGAAGCGCGTCCCGGCGGTCACTGTTCGGCCACCGCCTTCATCGACGCGAGCCCGTTCTCGAAGTCCTTCCCGATCAGGCGATCCATGTTCACGAACACCCCCATCACCTTCGAGACGAACGCATTGGGGCCGCGCATGTCCCAGGTCACCGTCGTGCCGTCGCCGTCGGGTTCGAGCGTGAACTCGGTCACGTTGCTGGAGGCGAAGGGCCTGATGAAGTCGAGGTCGATGGCCACCCGGCGCGGCGCGGCCGCGTCAGTGATCTCCATCCGGCCCTCACCGACCTTCTTGTTGCCATTCCACTCGTACACGGCCCCGGGTCCGCTCGGCGCGCCGCTGTGCGTCCGCGCCATGGCGGGATCGAGCGGCTCCCACGGGGACCACTGCGCCCAGGCGTGGAAATCGTTGATCAGTGGAAAGATCCGGTCCGGTGGGGCCGCGATTCTCGCCGTGCGCCGGACCCGGAACTCATCGGGCTTCCGTGCCGCCAGCCCGAGGACAGCGGCAATACCCGCCGCGGCGACCCCTGCAACGATTCCGATCATGACCGCTCCGCGTCGAGGGCGCCCAGGCTTCAGGCGCGTTAAAGTGCCTCTGGCTCCTGCGCTCCGGCATCCTCGCCATCCTGCTCCGCCGGCTCGCCGCCTTCGGCGTCGCCATCGGTATTGTCGGCATTGTCGGCCCGCGCGTCGCTCTTGCGCTGCAGGCGCTCGTTCCGCTTCGCGTCCTTCTTCGCCTTGCGCGCGCTTTCCTTCATGCGCTTCTCGAAATCGTAGTTGGGCTTTCTCGCCAATGGGGTTACCTCGTTGGAGGGTGGGGCAGGACCTGCCTGCCAGAAACATAGCGCTGGCGGGGCGAGGCGTTAGGCGGGGTGAAAGCAGCTTTGTGATACGTGCGAATCGATCGTCTCCAGAGGCTAGCGGCTGAACTCCGCCAGCGTCGAGCCCATCGCGTCCATCGTCGCGCGAGCGTTCCACCGGTCGGCGCCGTTGTACATGAATGCGAACGCCAGCACCTCCCCATTCTTCGCGGTCACGTAGCCGCCGAGCGACACCACCGTGTTCGTCGTGCCGGTCTTCGCATGGAGGTTCCCCGCCGCCGGCGCCCCTCGCATTCGTGTGCGCAGCGTCTCCGACACGCCAGCAACCGGCAGCGACGCGTGGAAGCTGGGCCCCCACGGCGCGCGATGCGAGTAGGCGAGCAGCTGCACCATCGAGCGTGCCGTGAGCATGTTCAGCACCGAGAGCCCGCTGCCGTCGGCGGCGAACACCTCCTCCGGATTCGTCCCGGCCTTCTCCGCCATGAAGTCGCGCAACGAAGCCAGCGCTGTCGCGGCGGAGCCCTCCTGGTCCTGCCCCTGGCCGCGGCCGGCGTTCCGAAAGAGCAGCTCCGCGAAGATGTTGATGCTCTCCCGGTTCATCGCATTCACGATCTGCCAGAGCGGCGGCGACTCGACGGTCGCCAGCGCATCGGCGTCGCGGGGGGCGGTGCCGAGCACCACGTCGCCGCCGACCGCCACGCCGGCGCCCTGCAGCGCCGCCTTCAGCGCCCCGCCGGTGAAGCGCGGCGGATCGTCGACCACCAACGAGTAGCGCTGCGCCGGCGCGCTGCGCCCCACCGACCCATTCACCCGGATCGAGCCGTCGCTCTGGCGCACCGCCGTGATGCGGCCGCCGCTCCCAGCCACCATGCGCACGTTGCTCACGACCGGGGTCGTGGTGGACGCCGGCTCCAGGGTCACCGATGCCTGGCCGCCGACCGGCTGCACGACCACCCAGACGAGGTTGTTGTTCAGCGACAGTGCGCTCACCCGCGCCGCATACGCTGCGCCGAGGTAGCGCTGCTGCCAGCCCTCGGGAACGAGGCGGTCCTCGAACGCCGACGCATCGGCGACGACGTTGCCGGTCACCCGGCGGATGCCCCGCGCTGCCACCTGCCGCGCGAGCCGGTCCATCGGCCGCTCGTCCGGGAAGTAGCGCGGCGACAGCGACGGATCCCCCTCCCCACGCAGGAAGAGGTTCCCCTCGAGCAGCTCGCCATTCACCGTGCCGTCGTGCGTGACGCTCGTCTTGAAGGTGTGATCGGCGCCAAGCCGGTCGAAGGCCACGGCCGCCGTATACATCTTCATCGTCGACGCCGGCTGCATCATGACGGCAGCGTTGCGGCCGAACAGCGTGTCACCCCGGGTGATCGAGACCACCATCACCCCCCATGATCCCGACCGCACCGACCCGTCGAGCGTGCGGCCGAGCGCTGCGGTGAGGTCCGTTGCGCTGCGGGTGGTCGTCCAGGACGGCGAGCGATTTTCCGCTGGTGCCTGCCGGGCCGCCGCGCGCGTGCGGCCCGACGTGGTGCGCGTCTGGGCGCTGGCCTCGGGGCCACCTCCCACAGAAATGACATCGTTGCCGCCAAGGGGACTCAGCAGCGACAACAGGGCGCCAGCGAGCAGCTGGCGACGGATCGAATGGATCATCCCCTCACGACAAGCAAAGGCCACGCCGCATCATTCGACGTCAGAGCTTCACGAAGATCCCCTATGCGGGCGTCCCTCGGTGACGCCCGGCGGTTTCGCCCCGCCGATGAGCTCCTCGCGATGCGCGCGCGAGGATGGACCTGCGGTACCCGAAGGTCGATCCGTCCCATCAGGGG
>JACDHQ010000510.1 GCA_013820975.1 Gemmatimonadaceae bacterium | reverse complement strand
GAATACGAGGGTGGCCCCACACCGGGCCATCGTCCACTCACGTCCAGCAGGAGCTGCCTCTTCATGTCCCTCCTCGCCTCGCGCACGGTCCGCCGCGCGATACTTCCCCTGCTCGCGCTCGCCGTGTTTGCCCCGGCCGCCGGTGCCCAGCGCATCACCACGCCCAAGGAACAGTTCGGCTTCAACATCGGCGACGACTACCGGCTCGCGACCTACACGCAGTTCGCCGACTACTGGCGGCGGCTCGATGCCGAGTCCGACCGGATGGTCGTGCAGTCGATCGGCAGGACGGCGGAAGGACGCGACCAGCTGATGGCGATCATCTCGGCGCCGGAGAACCTGGCACAGGTGGAGCGCTACCGCCGCATCGCGACCCGGCTCGCCCGCGCCGAGGGGGTGGATTCGGCCGAGGCGCGCCAGCTGGCGCGCGAGGGGAAGGCGGTGGTCTGGATCGACGGCGGCCTGCACGCCACCGAGGTGCTCGGGGCGCACCAGCTGATGGAGACTGTGTACCAGCTCGTCTCGCGGAACGACGAGGAGAACCTCCGCATCCTCCGTGACGTGATCATCCTCGCGGTGCACGCGAACCCCGACGGCATGGATCTCGTGTCGAACTGGTACATGCAGGAGGCGGATTCGTCGCGGCGGAACACCTTCATCCCGCGGCTCTACCAGAAGTACATCGGGCACGACAACAACCGGGACTTCTACGCGGCGACGCAGCCCGAGTCGCAGAACATGAACCGGATCCTCTACACCGAGTGGAATCCGCAGATCATGTACAACCATCACCAGACCGGCCCCGCCGGCACGGTGATGTACGCGCCGCCCTTCCGCGACCCGCACAACCACAACTACGATCCGCTCATCGTCACCGGGCTCGACGTGGTGGGCGCGGCGATGCACAACCGCTTCGTGGCGGAGGACAAGCCCGGCGTGATCATGCGGTCGGGCGCCGGCTACTCCACGTGGTGGAACGGCGGCCTGCGGACGACCGCATACTTCCACAACATCATCGGGCTCCTCACGGAGACGATCGGCAGCCCGACGCCGATGCGGATTCCGCTGGTGCCGAACAACACCTTCCCGCGCGCCGACCTCCCGTTCCCCATCGCGCCGCAGCCGTGGCACTTCCGGCAGTCGGTGGACTACTCGCTGACGGCAAACTATGCGGTGCTCGACGTGGCGCAGCGGAACCGCGAGCACTTCCTGTACAACATCTGGAAGATGGGAACGAACTCCATCGAGCGCGGGTCGACGGATAGCTGGACGGTGACATCAGCGCTGGTGGACTCGCTGCGCGCGGCCGTCGTCGCGCACGCGGGCCAGGCGGGGCAGGCGACGATGAGCCTCGGTGGCGCGCGAGGCGGTGGCACCGGGACCGCCGCTGGCGACGCCGCGCTGTATGCCTCGGTGATGCGTGACCCGGCACGACGTGATCCGCGGGCCTACGTACTGCCGGCCAGCCAGGCCGACTTCGCCACCGCGACGAAGTTCATCAACGCCCTCCGCCACAATGGCGTGGTGGTCCATCGCGCCACGAGCGCGTTCTCGGCGAACGGCAAGCCGTATCCCGCGGGCTCGTACGTCGTGCAGGCGGCGCAGGCGTTCCGCCCGCACATCATCGACATGTTCGAGCCGCAGGTGCACCCGAACGACTTCGCGTACCCGGGTGGTCCGCCGAAGCGGCCGTACGACGCGGCAGGCTGGACCCTCGCCTACCAGATGGGGGTGGAGTTCGACCGGCACCTCGCACCGGTGAGCGGCCCACTGGTGGCGATCGAGGGGCTCGCGCCGGTGATGCCGGGCGTGGTGCGCAGCGCGAGCGGTGCCCGCGGCTTCCTGCTGACGCGTGATGCGAACGATGCGTTCACGGCCGTGAACCGGCTGCTGAAGGGGGGCGCGACGGTGCACGCGCTGCGATCGCCGATGACGGCGGGCGGCACGCGCTTCGGTGCCGGGACGTTCCATGTCTCCGGAACCTCAGCAGCGGCAGTCGAGTCCGCGGCACGCGAGCTTGGCGTGAGCTTCACGGGGACGACGGCCGCGCGGCCCGGCGACGCAACGCCGATCACGCCGAAGCGGATCGCACTCTGGGACACGTACGGTGGCTCGATGCCGTCGGGATGGACGCGCTTCCTGCTCGAGCGGTTCGGATATGACTTCGAGGTCGTTTATCCCGCAGCGATCAATGCGGGGAACCTCGGCGCGAAGTACGACGTCATCATCCTCCCGACCGGCGCCTACAGCCAGGGCGGCGGGCGGGGGATCGATGCGGCGACGGTGCCGGCGGAGTACCGGCACATGATCGGCCGGCTCACTGCCGCCGAGTCGGCGCCGGCGCTGCGGCAATTCATCGAAGGGGGGGGCACGGTCGTGACGATCGGCAGCTCGACGGCGCTGGGCTATACGCTCGGGCTGCCGATGGGGAACCAGTTGATGAAGCAGGACGGCGACAGCGTCCGTGCGCTGACCAACGAGGAGTACTACATCCCCGGGACGCTACTGCGCGTGGCGGTGGACACGACGCACGGCGCCACCGAGGGGATGCCGCGTCACGTGGACGTGATGTTCGACGACAGCCCGGTGTTCAGGCTTGCGTCCGACGCACGGGCGAAGGGGGTGACGCCGCTCGCCTGGTACGAGACGGCGACGCC
>JACDHQ010000509.1 GCA_013820975.1 Gemmatimonadaceae bacterium | reverse complement strand
ACCGCCAGCTGCGGGCCCGGCGTGATGTCGCCAGCCGCGAAGACGTTGCGGACGGACGTATGGCCGTGGGCGTCGACGACGACGCTCCCCGCCTCGTCGCGCTCGCACCCCAGCTGCGTGCACAGGCCATCGCCGAACGCGTCGGCCGGCTCCTGTCCGATCGCGAAGAACACCTTGTCGGCATCCAGGCACATGCCGTTGTCGAACTCGATGGAGTAGATTCGCTCGCCGTCGTGCGTGACGCGCTTGATCGGTTCGGTGAGCACGGGGATGTTCAACGCATCGAGCTTCTCGCAGTACTCCGGCCGGTCGAGTTCCGGCGGTTCCCCGTCGGTACAGATGACGATGTCGCGCGTCCACGTGGTGAGGGTGAGTGCCAGTCCCACCGCGCGCCGGCCGGCCCCAAGCACCACCGTCTTCCGGTCTCGGCATGCATAGCCGTCGCAGTCGGGGCACACGTGGGCATTGGCGCCGTAGATGTGCTCGAGCCCCGGCACGTCGGGCCACAGGTCACGGAGGCCGATGGCAACGAGAAGCCGCCGGGCGTGCACGTCGACGTGCTCCTCGAGGCCGAGCGTGAATGCCTCCTCGCCGTGCTGCGTCGCCCGCACGGCGACGTCGTCGATGAGCGTCACTCCGAGACTGCGACACTCCTCGCGCCCGCGTTCGCGAATCTCGGGCGGCCGGATGCCGGGCAGGCCAAGAAACCCATTGATGCCGCGGGTCTCCCAGTTGCGCGGATCGCCTGAGTCCACGAGGACGACCGAGTGGAGGTAGCGCCCGAGCCAGATCGCGGCGCTCAGCCCGGCGGGCCCGCCGCCGACGATGGCGACGTCGAAGTACTGCTCGGACCTGCCGTCTGTTGCCTGCGTCATGGCCGCCGGGGAGGCAAGAACGATTCCCCGACGGGCGCTTCAGCGCACCGTGCCAGGGGGCAGCGAATACAGGAGGTGCAGCGTCGCACGATCGGTTGCGGTGATCGTCGTCGTCCGTGACTCCGGGAACATGAGCATCGCGGGGTCCGAGGCATGGCCGAGCCCGAGCGCGTGACCGACTTCGTGTCGCGCGATCGCCGATATCAGCCCGGCCGGAAGGGGCTTGCCGCTCTGGTCCCCGGTCGCCAGGATGATCTCGGCGGCGACGATCCACCCGTGCTCGTCGCGAAACCGGTTCGTCAGCCCGATCTGCAGCCCCGGAAGGCTCCTCGTGAACCGGATGTGGAGGTCAGCCGTGGCGGAGTCGAGCACGTGAAGGAAGCGGATGGGAAACCCGGCTACGCTCCACTCGGGGAAGACGTCGCGCACCACCTGCGGATAGCCGTCGCTCCACCCCGGCACGTCGGCGTGGGGCTGTACCCAGACCCTGAGCGCAGTGAGGGTGCGATCGGGCCAGCGGACGAGCATCGAGTCTTCCTGGGCGAGCATCTCCCCGATGTACGTGCCGCCGCCGCGCGCAGCGAGCGTACGCCTCACCTCCTCGGCATCACGCGCCGGCGCCGGGAGTGCGATCGCCCGAACCGGGACCCCGTCGAGTTCGAGCAACGTCCTGTTGGCGGTGACGACGAAGTCGCGCGGTGGAGCCGACACGGCTGCGGCCGGTCGCTGCGCGTCACGAGCGTCACGATGCTGTGCCAACGGCGTTGCTGTGGCGGACCGCGCAGCGCCTTGCTGCCGCGCCTGGACGGCCATGGCGCCGACGCCGCCCACTAACAGGACCGCAAAGCCGAGCACGACGAACTCGCCGCGCACGGCCATGCTCAGCGGAGCTTGCCGGCCGGAACCGAGTACAGCAGCTGCGCCGTTGCGCTGTCCACCGCCGCGACGCTGCGCACGCGCACCCGTCGCGCCATCACGGAACCGAGATTGGCGGTGTGGTCGAGGCCGAGCAGGTGGCCAATCTCGTGGAGCGCCATCGCGCGGACGGCGTCTTGATCCAGCACGATGCCCTGGTGATGGTGCACGGCGAGCGTGATCACCGCATCGGTGATCCACCATCCGTTGTTGCGTGCCCAGCGGGTGCGCCCGCTGATCGGCTCGTCAAACCGCTCGGTCCACGTGACGTGAACTTCGGCGTCGGCGGAGTCGGCGACGAATGCGAAGCGGACGGGGAGCCCGACGGCGTTCCACTCGCGGAACGCGGCGTACACCTGCCCCGCATGCCCTGCCGTCCACTGCGGAATGCGGGGCGCGGCACCGACCCAGACCCTGATCGGCGTGTCGCCGCGGTCGGCCCAGCGCGCGAGCGCCGAATCACGTCCGGCGAGCATCTCGGCGATGTAGGTGCCCGATTCCCGCGTGCGGATCTCGCGCCGGATGGCGGCGACGTCGCGCGGGTCGCCGTCGTCCAGCGTGCCGTTCGCGACCGTGATCGAGCGCGTGCTGTCCTCGGCGCGCAGCGCGGTGGCGGCATGCGGCACCGCCGCGCCGGCGAGGGCGACGAGGAGCAGGGCAGACAGGAGGCAGCGCAGCGGACGCATCGGAGAAACGACAGGCGGTAGAAAGGTCGGCGGGACCATCGGACGGCGCGCGGCCGCGGCGGCGGGGGCAGATGTGCAATCCTACCCGGAAAGGACGAGTGAGTCCCCGCCACGGCACGGGTCCGCGACTCTCGAGTGGCGTATCACGGGGGAGAGTCGGAGCCCGGCCGCTTCACGGCAATATCG
>JACDHQ010000059.1 GCA_013820975.1 Gemmatimonadaceae bacterium | reverse complement strand
GGGATACACGGTGCTGGAGGCGCGGAATGGCCGGGAAGCCATGACGGTAGCCACCAATCATCCCGGACCGATCCATCTCGTCCTCACCGACGTCGTGATGCCGGAGATGAACGGCGGAGCGCTTGCAGAGCGATTGACCGGGGTGAGGCCGGAGGCACGCATACTCTTCATGTCGGGTTACACCGACGGGGACATCGTTCGCCGCGGCGTGCTCAGGCCCGGCGTGAGCTTCCTGCAGAAGCCGTTTTCGGTGGCGCGTCTGTCGGAGATGGTGCGCAGGACCCTGGACGACAAGGGATAGACCGGCGGCTACCGCCTGAGCGAGAACACGAACGGCAGCTCCACCGGCGGGAGCGCAAGACGGCCGGAGCCGTCTACGCGACGTCAGGCCGTCGTCATCGCTTCGGCGACACGGCTCATGTCGGGGGCACGCCCCGGCGGCGGCGCGCTCACGCGTCCGCGCGGCAGCGTGAAGGTGAATGTCGAGCCCTGGCCGGGCGCCGATGCATCGAGCGTGACGCTCCCGCCGAGGATCTCGGCAAGGCGGCGCGATACCGTCAGGCCAAGGCCCGTGCCGCCTGACGTCCGCGTGTGCCCCTCCTCCGCCTGCACGAACGCATCGAACACGACCTGCTGCTTCTCGCCCGGGATGCCGCACCCGCTGTCGCGCACCTGGATGCGCACCTGCGACCCCACCACGCCGGTGCTCACCTCGACGACGCCGGAGTTGGTGAACTTGAGCGCATTGCCCGCGAGGTTGAGCACGACCTGGCGCACCTTGCCGGGATCCGTCGCCACCATGACCGGGCCCGCGTCGCCGAGCACCCGCAGCGACACGCCCTTCGCCACTGCGGCGGGGCGCAACAGCGCCGCGCACTCATCGACCAGCTGCGTGACGTCCACCTCGGCGAGCGCGGCGACCTCCCTGCCCGCCTCGATCCGCGAATAGGTGAGGATCTCGTCGATGATCTCGACGAGGTGCCAGGCGGCCCGCTCGATCCGCTGCACGTGCTCCGTCTGCCTCCCGTCCATCGGGCCCGCGATGCCCGAGCGCAGGAGGTCCGCGTAGCCGATGATGCCGGTCAGCGGGGTTCGGAGCTCGTGACTGACGACGGCGAGGAACTGCCCCTTCGCATGGGACGCCGCTTCGGCGGCCTCCTTCGCGACGCGCAGTTCCTCGGTCTGCGCGCGCGTCGCGGCGTCGGCACGATCGCGCTCGATGGCGATCGCCGCGGTGCGCGCGAGGATCTCGACCACTGCGCGCTCGCGTGCGGTCGGCTCGCGCCGCTCGCGGAAGTACGTCCCGAAGGTGCCGAGCACGCGCCCGGTGCGCCCGATGATCGGCATGCTCCACGCGCCGGTGAAGCCGATCCCGAGTGGCAGGTGGCTGAGGCCCGTCCACGCCGGATCCGTCGCGAAGTCCGGCGTGATGACCACCTCGGCGCGCGCGGCGGCGGCGGCGCAGGTGCCGACGTCGGGATTTGCGGGAATGCCGTCGACCGCCGCCTGGTAGTGGGCGGGCAGGCTCGGTCCCGACGTGCTGCGGAGCCGTCCGTCGTCATCGAGGAGCATGATGGCCGCGACGGCGGCGCCACCGGACTGCGTCTCGACCGTGCGGGTGAGGTGGTCGAGCACCGTCGTCAGCGGTGCGCCCGTGACCACGAGCTCGAGGGAGTCCTTCTGCGCTTCGAGCAGCGCGTGGCCATGGCCGTCGGTGGAACCCAGCGACAAATGCCCCTCCCGGGGTGCGGTCGTGCGTGCGCCCGTAGGGTACCGCGCTGGGGGGGGGAGGGCAAGCGGACGGTAGCGTGCGTTTACGCGCGGATGGGAGCGCTTGGCGACTCGACGCATACGCGGGCCTGGCCGCCGGGCGTCGCGCTACATCCTGACCCTCGGCGTGCTCGCGGCCTTCCTCATGTTCGCGGTGGCCGCCGATCGGGTGGAGCGCATCGGCATCGGCGCACGGATGTCGAGCTCGAGAGAGGCTCAGCCAGGTGCAGTCGTACAATCACGAGCGGATCATGGAGCCCTCGGCTATGTTCCCCCGAGTTTGGCGAGCAGCTCGCTGCGGATCTGCTCATGCCGCCCCGCATCAACCCTGCGGCCCCTTCACTCGCGGGAAGTCAATGACGCCGCTCCCCTGCGACCCCATCTACACCGCTGCCATACTGGCCAGCCTCGCACTCCTGTCGTCCAGCGCTGGTGCGCAGCGGCCAGAGATCCTTCCTGCGCGCGCCATGGTGAACACGATAGGCCCTGTGAACGGTCCGGTGCGGTTCACCATCATCCGGAACGAAACCGCGATCGACTCGATCCACGAGCTCACCGCCGCACGACCGTGGGCTTCGCCGGCGGCCGACCGCTGCAGCCCGTCACGTCCCGTGGCGATCGCCATCGGAGCGGTGGGTGGCGCGGTCGGCGGATACCTGATTTACCGGCTCCTCTCGTTTGGCGGCGACGGGTCAGGCTCATCCGGCGTCCGCAACGGCTTCGTGATCGTGATCGGGACATTGGGTGCGATCGAGGGGGCGCGCGGGCGACTGCGGCCGCCCGGCTGCCCACGGGACTGAGCGCGCGGACGCCCGTCGCGACCTTTCTCGTTCAATCGCTGCGAATGGCGTACATCGCCGTCCTTCCGGTGATGTACAAGTTGCCGTCCCGCACGGCGGGCGCCCCGAGAAACTCCCCCCACTGCCCCGGTTGATTCGTCCCCGCCGTCCACCGCACGGCGCCGGAGGCGATATCCATCGCTGCGAGCTGTCCGCCCAGGTGCACGACGTACGCGAGACTGCCATCGTTGTACAGCGGATGGACCGCCGACCCGAACTTCGTGTTCGAGCGCCACCGCTCCTGCCCGGTCGCGGCGTCGTACGCCAGCACGTAGCCGGTGACGGACGATGCGATGAGGACGGAACCGGAGATCGTGACCAGCCGGAGGTCGCCGTACGTGTTGGGCAACGCGCGCGGATCCGAGACCGTCGGCCGCGGCTGCGTCCACCGCACCGCCCCTGTCGTGCGGTCGAGTGCCCGGATGCCGCCGTCGAGTCCGGAGGCGATCACCAGGTCCCCGAACGTGACGGCGAGTCCCGTGCATCCGGCCGGCATGTCCGGCCGCTCGGGCTTGAACGGCTGGAACCATCGGACGTCGCCCGTTGCGGCGTCAAGCGCAGCGAGCCCCCCGGTGTCGGGAAAGCCGTACGTCGTCAGGCCGACGAAGACGACGCCGTCGGCGACGACGGGATTGAATGCCCGAGTCGACGGAGGACTCGTCACCGACGTGGTCCAGCGGGCGCGCCCGGTTTGCGGGTCGATCGCATACACGTATGCCGAGTCCGTCGCCGCGTACAGCGTTGTGCCATCCGTGGCGAGGTATCCATAGCCGGCGCCGTACGGGCCGTCCACCGCAGCCCAGCGGAGTTCACCGGTCGCACGGTCGAACCCCCACACCGTCGCGTCGGAAAAGGCGACGACGTCACCGACGATCACCGTATTCTTCCCATTGGTGTACGAACCGGGGGCGCGGGTGCGCGCGCGCCACCGCACCGCCCCGGTCTCGCGCGCCACGGCGATCACCTCGTGGTCCTCGCCGGGAAAGTACACGGTCGCCGCATCCACGGCGGGGGTGCCGATCCCCGGACCATCGATCTGCCAGAGCAAGCGGCCTCCATCCTCGGACGGCGGTCCTGCTATTCCACAGGCCATGAGCCCTACGGCGCCCGAGAGCAGCGCCGTCGCCACGTGCGCCTTCGTGGTGCCCATGACACGCGCCCGCCCGGTCGCCTGAACGTCCGTATTCCGCATGATGATATCCTCATGTGCTGCCAGGTGGGCACGTGCCACGTCACGTTTTCACTGACCAGACGTTACCAGCGGATGCTCCGTCACCGCGTCTTCGGGAGGCGGGTGGCAGGAGCCCGTGAGGTCCTTCCCACGCCATCCTGCGGTGGTCGCTCCGGTTTCGGGCTCGCCGCGCCGCCAGTTGCCCCGGTGGCGCCCTTCGCGTACGCGATCGGCTCGCACGGGAGCCTGCTATCCGTGCAACCGCCGTCGTCTGGCGTCTGCACGTTGACGTAGGCACGCGCAGTGAAGCCCGACACGGTGGCGGTGATGGTGGCGCCGCCAGCCGCATTCGCGTACACATTGCCGGACGCGTCGACTGACGCGACACCCGGATCGCTGCTGGACCAGCTCGCACCGACACTCCCGACGGATGCATTGCACTCATTGTATCCGACGGCACTGACGTATCCCCACCAGCCAGGCTGCAGCGTCAGGCTCGTCGGCGACACCGCGATCGATGCGACGTTGTTCGAGCAGGTGCGCGTATCAAAGACGAAACCCAAGGCTGTCCCGAGGTGGTTCTGCACCGCCGGTGACTGCTTCTCCTCCATGTGCGCGGGACCCACCACCCCGAAGTTCAGGGCGTTCGGATAGTACTGGCTCCACACCGGCACGACCGCATCGCTCGGCACGCAGCCGTAGTTGTTGTCCCACGCCCCGGTGAAGATGCACCAGTATGGATCCATCGTCCACAGGGCATATGCGCCCTGGTACCAGAGCCATGCCCCGGCCCGCTTCTCGTAGTAATACGGGTCGTTGTAGTCCCCGTAGTTGAGGTAGTAGTCACCGGCAGCCGCATAGATGAAGAATGCGGTATACTGGATCGACGTGAGGGCGCCCCACGAACCCGGCGCGGCGGCGAGCCAGAGGCCACCGAGGGCCGTCCCCGCGTCGGAGGTGATGCCCACCCGCCTCACGCTGGCGATCTCGCGGGCGACGTTCCAGTCGGCATTCACGCCGAGCGGGCCCTCGAGGAAGTCCGATCCGGGCGTCATGTCGCGCAGCACGGTGAAGTCGAACGCCAGGCCGAGGTTGTAGCGGAGGATCGCGTCCATGCCGAAGCCGACGTTCCAGTGGAAGTTGGCATACGGCCACGCGAACCACCACCACCAGTCGTCGGTGTTGTACGCGTAGTAGAACACGGGATCGGCGACGCTGTAGCCGAGCCAGCGGCCCCAGTAGATCACGTTGTCGTTGAGGACATGCTGCGCGAGTGGCGCGCCCCGATGCAGCGTGCCCACGGTCGCGATGGCCTTCAGGGGACGGAGCTGGTTCACGCGCCGTGCGAGGAGTCCACCGTTGCTGTGACCGATCGAAATGGTGGTGTCCGGCTGCCCCGCCATGTGATCACGGAGGGCATACGTCTGGAAGTCGAGCGGTTGATACCATTGGAACGACGGGCGGTATGTCCGGATCGCGTACTGCTGCTGCAGCCGGTCGGCGGCCTGCTTCCACGACTCGCCGTTCGAGTTGAACCCGTGCACGAAGAACGTCGGCTGCCGCGTGTCCTGGGCAGCAGCGGAACCCGCCGTGGAGGTGCCGATCGCGAGCATGCCGACGATCCGCACCAGAGGGATGATCACGATGGCACGCATCAGTTGCCTCCCTTCCGCTCGAGGCGGACGTTCCGGAAGGTCTGGGTGATGACGATCGGCTCCACATCGTCAGGGGCCACGAGCTGTTCGATCTGCGTCTTCGACTTCACGAACATGCCGCCCTCCCGCTTCTCGTAGCTGTGCGCCATGCGCCGCACGAGCTTGCCGCCGGCGACGACGTTCTCCTCGACGACGGCGCCGAGCGCCGGGTCGACGAGCACCTCGCGCAGCTCGTTCGGTTTCTGCACGACGTAGCGGTCGAGGCCCCGGATCCGCTCGACGGGCCGCCCGAGCACCTGCTGACGGTGCTGGGCGAGGCGCGCCCGGGCGGCGCCGGTGATCACGATGTTGTCGAGCCACGCGTCGCGGTGCGCCGCGGGGGTGCTCCGCGCCGCGGGACGAGCGCCGCGCTGGGGGAACTGGCGGCCGGCGCGCTTCTCCGCCGCGGTTCGCGCGCGTTCGATGCCGATGGCACTCGCTGCTTCCGGTGGGATGTCCCCCTGCACCCGATTGCCCTTTGCGTCGAAGACCCGCAGCTCGCCGGCCTCCTCGTCGATCTCGAGGCGCATGCCGACCGGCGAATGGCCAGCCCGCTCACCCCCCACCGACCGGAGCTCCGGCACCTTCGTGAGCGTGATGCGCGTCGACCACGCACCCTCCTTCCCCCGCGTGCGCTCCACCTGGTAGGCGAAGGTGCCCCGCGCGCCGACCTTGTCCGCGCCACTCGCGGGGCCCCCGCGGACAGATGTCTCGACGTCGGCGACATAGTGGTCCCACCCGTCCGCCGGTGCCGCTCCGAGTGACGGCGACGGCGAGGTGGATCGAGGCACGACCGGATGCTGCTGCTCGCCGCACGCGGCGAGCGCTCCCACCAGGACGGCGGCACCAACGGGCGCGCGCCACCCGGCACAACGAACTGCGGGTCCCATGTTGTCCTCCCGAGTTGGCCATGCACTGCGCATGACGGCGCGGCGTCGCGCCACCACGCGGGTCGCGGCACGTGCCCAGGGGACTCGCCTTATGGCGGGCCGAGTGGGCGCGGGGTGCCGCACCACCGGGATCCAGATGTCAGGATTGTCGCTGTTCGGACCTGCGCACTCGAGCAAGGCTTCTCATGGTGCCGTGCGAGGCGGCCCAGCAAATCCCTGCTTCGGGTGCGTGGGCGGCAGGTTCTCCGTGGGGCCAACAGTATCATTGGTCCCCAACGAAACGCAAGAGTCTCGTTGGGGGCGATGGAAACCGTGCCGGGCCGTTCGCCCTGCGACCCGCGGAACGACCACCTGCACGAGCGAGGGGGGAGGCCGGGCGCCTCTCGCTCCACGGCGCTCTTGAGAAACCGCTGCCTCTCTGCCCCTCCACGGGCGGGCGACGGTCGAGATTTGCGCCGCCCGACAGGCGCCGGCCATCGGAGGACGGCGCCTAAGGCGAACAATTGCCGGTATGCAATGGAACTGCGGAACCCCGGGATGACGTGCCTCGAACGAATCGTGCGACCAGCAGGACTGCTTCCCGAATCACCGATGCGGGGTTGCTGCTTTCGCGCAGGCTGGCTGCGACTCGACCCAGTTCCGCGCTGCAACAGCGACTGTATCGTTCGGTGTGGGTTGCCCGGACCCGCTGGCGGGTAGTGTCACGTCCGGTGCGATGACCGTGCCGTATGTTTGCCCCGTGCGATCGGCATACACGTTCGTCGTGATGAGCAGCCTGCTCCCATCCGCCATCTCGAAGCTCTCGTTGCCAGTCGACATGCCGGCCGTCGCTGCACCAAAGCTCCTCGTGTTCGGCCGTCCACGGAATGCGACGACAGCGGCTTCGCCGGAACTCGCCGTGCGTCCATCGGTCAGCACGGCAACCGGTGCGTCGGCGTCCCGCACGACGTGCGCACGCGTGACCGTCGCCAGCGGAGTTCCCCTATACAGGCTCGCTCCGCGTTCATAGGTCCAAGGCTCCCGCGCGCCGGTTGGTCGGACGAACCAGCCCACGGGATTCTGTCCGAGCAGTGGCCCGAGTCCGGCGATCATCGGCCACATGTTGCCACCGGTGTTGTTGCGCAGATCCACGATCCAGCCGCAGGCACCGGTTGCTTCCAACGTCCGGATCGCGTCCTGGATGGCATCGGCATAAGCAGTCGACTGCTTCGGGTCCGCAGTGCCAAACCCCGGCACGCGCAGGTAACCGACGTGGTCACCGGCACGCTCCCCGCCCGGTGGCACCGGTGCCGGATTTCGATTCGGTCCCTGCCGGACGAAAATGCTGTGACCGTCCCCGAGCCGCCTGACCAGAACCTCGAGCACCGGATGCAATGCCGCGACGGTCCTCGTGCCGCGCACCTGTTCCCAGGCGTGGGCGCGGAATGAAGTCCAGTCGATCGAATCGCGGCGCATCGAGTGGGTCTGCATCAACTCCAGGGCGTGCTGAATGTACGCGCGCACCGAATCGGTGATGGCTGCGTCGGTTACGGTCTCGAGAGCCAGCGCGTCGAACCACGCCGTTCCAGCTCCGCTGAAGTGGGCACCGAACTCGATGCGCACGGCCTCGCGCGGCACCGGGAGCTCAATCTCGTACCGCGTCCAGTCCTGCGTGCCGGTTGCCCCCGTTGAGGCCATGGCTTCCGCATAGAGCGGCAACGGACTGGTGCCCCACACGACCAGTGCAAACCCTGCACTGCCGCCGGTCGCGTCACGGGTACGCACATAGCCACTCAGCCGGACGCGTGTCGCTCCCAACCCGGCGGTAGCGAGGGTTTGAGACACACCGGCAAACCCGCCCGCGCGCGATCGTATGACGCGCAGGCTGCGCTGCGCATCGTAGGCGACGGTATCGAGTGCGAGCTGGTATCCGGACCCGCTGGACTTCCAACCCCGCGGTCGCGCCGGATCTTCGCTGCTGGGCGTTTCGAAGCTCAAGTTCGCCCGCTGCGCGAGCGCTGGCCGCGCGGTGATGAGCGCGAACGACGCCAGGGCGAGTGCAACAGCCGCCCTGACGTGCTTCCGAAGGCTCTGCTCTCTCGTCAACGAGACTTCAGCACGCAGCGTTGGTTTCGGGGGGTGGACAGGTTCCAGTTCCACGGGCGGCCTCCTCCAGGTCTTCAATGGCGGGGAGTACGAATTGGCGGGAGTACGACTTCAATCGCGGCATGATCGCGGGGGGGGGGGGG
>JACDHQ010000508.1 GCA_013820975.1 Gemmatimonadaceae bacterium | reverse complement strand
AGATTCGTCAGAACGCGCCGATGGCGATGGCCCAGTCCGACGCGTAGGGCGCCCGCCAGTGGTCGCCCTCCGCTCCGAGGGCACGCAACTCGATCTCCACGTACGGAGCGCGCGTATCGACCGCGATGGCCGTGCGAGCGTCGGCCGAGGGCGCGAGGTCGAGCGTGATCCGGTCCGTCGCTTCGGCGTAGAGTAAGGTGCGCCGGCCGTCACTCGAGTACAGCGCGATCGTCCCATCCGCCAGGCGCTGAGTACGTTCGAAGTCGCGAAGGGAGCCTGCCCCGCGAAGGCGCAGCGACCAGCGGGGACCACGCCTCGTGCGTTCGGTGCCGCGCGCCAGCGCGACTAGCAGCCTGTGTGGCTATGGCGCCGTCCGCACCCGGCGCAAGCTATCAGAAGCAGAAGGTCCAAGACGAAGGGAAAGGCCCAATTCCATACGTTCGCTACAGAGCGAAGCGTGCGTGAGCCGCGTCGAGTCCGGTCGCGTCCGGGTCGCGCACCTCAGGGGCTCCAGCGGATTGAGCTATCGCCTGTCTCCAGAGGGTGCGGCGCAGCGCGCCACCGGACTCTGCGTACGGGTCGGCCGGCGGCGAGGAGATCCGGCAGAGTCACGAACCGGAACGTCCCAGCGGACTCCTCGAGCAGCGCATCGAGCGCCGTGAGCATCGCGCCGCGAGGCCGCGAGGCGTAGGCGTCCGCTGGCTGCGCGCCGTCGTGTAGCAGCACGATCGCGCCAGGCTCAATGGTCGCCCGCAGCCGCTCACCGATGGCGGCCGCATCGTCGGCGAGCCAGTCGCGTGCATGGCCGCTCCACGCCACGACCTCATGCCCAGACCACCGGGCGCTCCACCACGAGGCCAGGTCGAGATGTCCGAACGGGGGCCGGAAGAAGCGTGCGCCGTAGGGCCCGATGGCGGCGGATCCACCCGCAAGCTGCGCTCTGCGGGTCGGTCCAGAAAGGCCGGGAAGTGAGGCGTGGTCGAGCGTGTGGTGGCCGATGGTATGCCCTTCGGCGGCGACGCGGCGTACCAGATCGGGATACCGGCTCGCGGCCGATCCGACCATGAAGAACGTAGCCTTTGCGCCGTGTCGTGAAAGAATGTCGAGCACGAGAGGCGTCGTCTCGGGGTCGGGGCCGTCGTCGAATGTGAGCGCCACGAGCGGCTCCACCGTACGAACGCCGACGACGACGCCGAGGAGGCGTGACCGAGCGCGGGAAAACGGAGCTGTGGCGATGCGGCGCGCGAGCCAAAGCATCTTGGTGCCCAGGGCCTCGAATCGACCCACCGTGAGCCCGACGTGGTTTGCGAGCGCTCGGAGCTGGCGTGGCCGCACCGCCGCGGGGGCGACGACGACGCGCAGTGCCCGGGTCGCCACGCCCCAGAGGTTGCTCGCGATCGTGACGTGCGGCATGCCGTGCTCGCGGTAGCGAGCGTGCAGGTGCCCGTCGAAACGTCCGTAGCCGAATGCCTGCCGCATCGATTCGTACAAGGTGTCGCGAAAGCGGACGTGCACGAGGGCGGCCGGCTCGAAGTGGAGGGGGTGGCCGGCGAGCTGGAGCCGCCAGCAGTACTCCGTGTCTTCGAGCTGTAGCATGGTTTCGTCGAAGCCTCCGAGCGCCTCGTGGATCGACCGCCGCACGGCGAGTCCGGAGCCGCCCGCATGCGGCAGGAATTTCCCGCTCCCGAGCTGGTTTAGGCCCTCCTCCTGGGCGAGCTTCCTCATGGCGCGAACGTCGGGACTGTTGAGACGATCTCTGTCGAATCGCGAGGCAACGACGCCGTGCTCGTCGAGTGCGCGGACGATCGCGGCGAGCCACTCGGGCGCGACCTCGTCGTCGGCGTCGACGAACGCGAGGTAGCGCGCCGTCGTGAGCCGAGCGGCCGCGTTTCGGGCGTGCGCCGCGCCTCGCGTGTCGCTCGCTACGATGATCCTCAGCGGCAGGCGCGATTCGAAGGACCGCGCGACGGCGAGGGTCGCGTCGTACGACCCGTTGTCCGCAACGATCAGCTCCCAGGCGCCGTCGAAGGTCTGCCGAGTAAGCGCTTCGAGCTGCACGCCGAGGGTCGACGCGCCGTTGAGCACGGGGACGATCACGCAGACGAGGCACGCTTCGTCGAGGCCGGAAGGTGCGGTGGTAGGTAGCGGCTCGCGGCTCATGGCGTACTTGATCATACGTGCCGACCTCCCTAGAACTTGCCTCCATTCTTACTGCGGGCCATTAAGCCGACGTGAAGCTGTTCACCATCATGATGACAACGTGAAGATAGATGAGTGCGGGCTTGCTCCCTCCGTCTTTCCGCGCTACGCCCGCGCACCCGCCCCCCACCCACCGCTCGCGCAACGCGCCTCTCCCCTGCGAGCAGCGGGTCAGGAGACACAAGGCGGCGGCGCATCGACGAGATGCCTGCACGCCCAACCGGCTCGGCTCTGCGGTACCCTTTCGCATGCCTGCCGTCGATCTGCCCCCTACGAAAGCGGCAGTGGCGTGAAGCTCTCGCCCACCGACCTCCCCGACGTGATGCTCGTCGACATCGACCCCCGCGCCGACGACCGTGGCTTCTTCGCGCGCACCTTCTCCGCCGACGCGTTCGAGGAGGCGGGGCTGAACCCCGTTGTTGCGCAGGCGAACATCGCGCGCACCCACCACGCCGGAACGTTGCGCGGCCTTCACTTCCAG
>JACDHQ010000507.1 GCA_013820975.1 Gemmatimonadaceae bacterium | reverse complement strand
GGTCGATACCGTGCAGGGCGAGGCGCTCTCCATCGCGCATGGCGTACGCCTTCGAGACGGCCTTTACCGAGATGGCGTTCATCAACCGACTGAGCCGACCCTGACGGGAGATCGCCAGCGGAAAGCGCGGCGCTGTAGTGCGCCCATCAATCCGAGGTCGATGATCGCGAGCAGCACCATCATCGTGACGCCATACGCGAGGATGCCACGCATGTTGAAGAACTGGAAGTAGAAGGAAATTTGGTACCCCACACCGCTCGTTCGTCCCAGGAGTTCCCCAAGGACGACCATCTTCCACGATAGAGCCAACGATCCCCGAGCCGTGCCGATGACGTACGGCGTGAGTTGTGGGTACACGACTTTGGACCATACTGCGTAGCGATCACGTCGGAACGCCTTCGCCATTTCGATGAGGGAACCATCGAGCGCTCGGGTACCCTCACGAACCGTGACGATGATCGTGGGAACGACGGTTATGACGAGCGCGATGATGAGTGCTCGGTCCGACAGGCCTAGTAGGAGGTAGGCCATGACGAAGAGGAGGATGCGGGGAATCGTGAGACTCGTGATCAACCACCCTTGCAGCAGGTCGTCAGTCCTCGTCGAGAGGCCCATTGCCGCTCCCAGCGCGACCCCCGAAATCATTGCTATGATGAAGGCAATGATGACGCGCTGGGCGGTTATGCCAAGATGGAAGAGGAGGGTTCCTCGTTCGAACTCGCGAACGATGAACGTCCACGTTTCCAGCGGTCCGGGCAAAATTGCTCCGAGCGACTGTGCGCCCACGATCCAGAGCAACAGGAGTGAGCCGTACGACAGTAACCGCAGGGCAATGCTGACGCCAGCATCGAGCCTCTGTTGCCGGGCCCTGCCCTGGGCCCGGCCGGCTGCGTCCTGCTCCTGCTGAAACGCCCCGTCATCAGTGGGGGTGTCGGGGTTGGTCACCACGGAGCGATGCTACCGCTCTACTGGGGGTTGAACTCCGTGGTGTACGCATCGCGTGGAACGCTCTCGACACCGACCACCTCGGCCCCAGCGAGTTCGACCAAGCGCTCGACCATCGCGACGAGGCCGTCGATCGACTCTTCCGTCCACGCGTCGGGCGTACCGAGCTTCCAGCGGTCGATAACGAGCGTGAACTGGCTCGGGTCGGGAAGGGTGTAGAGCTCCTCATCGAGGATCGTCTGCCAGAACGGATCATCGTTGGGCGTCGCGACCATGACATCGACCGTGTCCTGGAAGGTCGCGATGAATGCCGTCTTGAGTTCGGCATCGAGGTCGTCACGAGCGAGGATCATCAGGTTCGGCAAATCACCCGGGAGGCCGAGGGCTGCGAGCATCTCCGTCACGGGCATGATCTCGCGGATGGTACCTGCGGCTTCCATGCGGGCGACGAAGTGCCAGAGCGGGAGGGCGGCGTCGACTTCGCTATTGGCGACGAGCTGCATCATCAACGGCGGGGCGGCCGCGACGACCTCGCCGTCGGCCTGCGGATCGAAGCCATACTCCGACACCGTCAAGGCCCGCAGGATCAACAAGCTCTTGTCGCGCAAGCTGCCTGCAGCGATCGTCGCGCCGCGGAGCCCCTCGACATCCATGATGTCGGAGTCGACCGGAACGACGAGTGCCCCGACCGCCTTCGCGAACGGATAGATCCCCGTGACGTCGACGTCGACGCTGCGGAGGATCACGGCGCCAAGGAAGTCGTCGACGGTGACGTCCGCTTCGCCGCCGCGAAGCGCGAGCTCGGTCGCCTGCTTGCTCGCGTACGAGGTACCGACGACCTCGATGCCGTTGGCTTCGGCCGTTCCGAAGTAGTCCATGGCGTGCACGATCCAGGAGAACGTGCCCACGGCCTCCATCGCCGCATTGACGCGCGGAAGATCCTGCGCAGCCGAGAGGCTCAAGCCTATGAAAGCTGCGAGCGTGAGCGAGAGTCGAACGAGGGTGTGCATGGTTGCTTCCTCCTTGAGTTCGTGGTGCACGCGACCGTAGGTCTCTGTCTCGAGGGCGCGTGCGGTCTCGAGGGCGCGAGCGTCAGGCTCGGGGCCGCACCGGTGCGCTTCGAAGATGATCCGCGTGTTCACTCGACGCTAGCACGGGCCATGTCGGCGCCCGACCCGTTTTGACGCTCCGAGGGAGAACGCCGTACCCGAACGTGGATCACCCGATCCGAATCGCGTTGGTCGTGATACCATCCGTGTTCGATCAGCCGGGACGCTCGTAGGCCCGGCACTCGTCGCGTGCCGGACCTACGTGCGCGCGCGCTCCGAGTACGATGCACGATTCGTGGTGTGTGTCGTCGGCGGAGCGCCGCCGAGACGCGTTCCGAACTGTGAGACGACCCCTCGTGACCACCCGATCACGACGTATACGACCCCCAGGAGGCACCGTGGCCAAGGCGAAGAGCAATACTGCCAGCAGCACGCCGTCCGCCGACGGCGCGACAGAGGCGCCGACCGTACAGGCGAGCGCGAAGGGCGCGGCCGCCGCGAAAGGCGCGACCGCCAAGCGCGCGTCGAAGCCCGCCGCGAAGAGCACCGCCCAGAAACCCGCGAGCACGCCAAAGGCGAAGCCTTCCGCCACGAAGGGCAGCACCAAGGCGACGAAATCGGCTCCCTCGAAGGGTGACGACGCCGACGCGACGTCGACCGTAGCCTCCGCCGGTTGGCTTGCCACCGCACCCAT
>JACDHQ010000506.1 GCA_013820975.1 Gemmatimonadaceae bacterium | reverse complement strand
ACTCCTCCCCCTGCATCCACCGGTCGAGCTGTTGCAGCGCCAGCCCGCTGGCCATGCGCACGGAACGCGAGGCGGAGACGAGGGCAGGACCGACCAGCGCTTCCATCGCGCCGTCCCGGGCCTCCGCGGCTGGCACGCGCGTGCGTTCCTCGGCGAGCGCCTGGCGGAGGTGCTCGGGGGAGAGGCCGACCTCCCGCCCAACCTCGACCAGCTGTGCCTCCGTCATCCGCTCGGCAGGCATCTCGCCGGTGTCGGTCGATTGCAGCTGCGCCGCGCGGGCGAGGATCCGCTCGACGGCGGTGCGATCCAGGGACGCGCGTTCGGGGAGGGACATGACGGAAAGTTAGGTCATATGCCGCCCATCACCACGTCCAGCTGGCTGCCGATTGCCGACAGGATTGCCGCTGGGAGGGGGAAGGCCGCGACGAACGCGCTCTGGGGGGTGCCGCTCGGCACGGTGGCGCCGATCGAGGCGAGGTAGTAGCGCTGGTACCCGGCCGCGAGGTCGGGGGCGACGCGCTCGATCAGCAGCAGCCCGCCGCGCACGGCCGCGTTCGAGGTGTGCGCCGATCCCACCCCGCTGCGCTGCTCGGCGGGCGTGATGTTGTCGTCCACGGCGGTGCCGGCTAGGCGCAGCACGGCCTCGTGCGCGAAGGTGTAGAGCGCTTCGTTGGCTGCAGCTGCGGTGGCGGGGAAGGTCACGCCGATCATGTGGAAGCCGCTTGCCACCTGGGCGGTTCGCCCCTCGCCGTTGAGCGGCAGCGAGAGCAGCAGCTCCCCGCGGTTCTGCTGCGTGTTCTGGAGGAAGCGCCGGAAGCCCGACTCGTAGCGGCTCCATGCCGCGGCAACCGCGGCGCGCGCGTCCGCGCGGCGGCTCTGCTCCGCCGCCCAGTAGTCGCGATAGAAGAGGCGCCGCTCGCCGGTGATCGCCTGCATGAAGGTGCGCAGCCAGTCGCGATCCGCAGCCGTCGGGAAGGTCGCGTTGACGAGTGCCATGTACTGCGCCATCTGCTGGTCGGGTGCACCGCGCACGTCCCCCTGCAGGCGGATCGTCGTCTCGACGACCCGTTGCAGGTCCTCGAAGCTGGCAAAATACATCGCGAGGAACTGGCCGTTGACGAGCGCGGGATTCGCGGTCATGCGCGCGGCAAGGCGCTCGCGGTCCACGTCGAGCGCGGTCGTGACGTTGCGGCTGCGGCGCTCGGCCAGGAGCTGCTCGCGATAGCCGCGCCTGAAGAAGGGAACGCGCGCCGTGTCCTGCTGCAGCATCGCATAGCCGTGCAGCCAGAGATCGACATGCTCGCGGGCGTTCACCGACCAACCCTGCGCCGGCTGGGCCGCGGGCGAACCGGGAGCGGGAGCGGTGGTGCCCCCGGTACCGGTGGTACCGGTGGTGGCACAGGCGGCAAGCGAGGCGAAGCCGGCGAGCAGCGTAATCCGGCGGAAAGACATGGCAGTTGTCATCGACGTTCCGGTGAAAAGGTCAGCCCGCGACGACGCCACGCCCGCACGTCGTGCAATACTTCCAGCGCATCTCCAGCTCCGTCCCGCAGGCCTCGCAGTGCAGCATCGTCTGGTCCTGCCCGCAGTGGGGACAGTAGGTCAACGGCCGTCCTGCCGGCAGCTCGCCACCGCAGAAGCGGCAGGTCTCCCCCTGCGCCGCAACGACGGTGGGGCGGCCCGTCGGCGTCATCGGCGGAGCGGCAGTGGGGGAATCGGCAGACATCGCGCCACCGTGGCCGGCTCCGCCCGGACCCGCCGCGTTCGCGCTCTCGCCCCGTGAGGAACCCGGCTCGGTGACCGGCTCATCCACCTTCTGGGTACGGGGGTGCTGCGCGACCCTCGCCAGCGCGTCGGGATCGATCGAGACCTCGCTCCCGCCGAAGTGCCGGAAGATTCCCGTGTCGGGGTTGGGCGACTCGAGCTCCTTGCCCAGCGCATCGGCCATCCGCTCGTCCACCGCGAGATATCCGCCGGCCCCCGAGAGCAGCGCCAGCAGCGTCAGCTCGTACTCCTGGTTCGTCTCGAGGCCGAGCTCGCGCCGGAACAAGCGGTACGGGAGGATGTGCTGGTGAAGGTCGGCAACCTGGAACGGCCGCGTCAGCTCCTCCGGCGACCGGGCCCTCATCGTGGTGACCAGCAGGCGGAACATGCGATCGACGTCGTCGCTCACGATGGGCTCCTTTCGATGGGATACGGACGTGTCGCCCTGAACTGCGACGGGTCGGGAAAGGGGGCGAGCGCCTGCGCGAGGCGCCCCTTCGCCTGCTTCGCGGCAAGCCAGCCGTCGAACTGCGAGGGGACCGCGCCGTCGGAGGCGGTCTGCTCCCGGGCCCCCTGCACGGCAAGGTCATTCGCGTACTCGTTCTGCGGATGGCCAGCATGCCCGCGCACCCAGCGCCACGCAATCTCGTGCTGTCGGGCCAGCGCGACGGCGTCCTGCCAGAGGGCGAGGTTCTCGATGGGAGCCGTCCCCTGGGCCCGGCGCCACCCGCGCGCGATCCAGCCGTGCGTCCACTCGCTCATCCCCTTCACCAGGTACTGCGAATCGCTCGTGAACACGAGGCGGAAGCGCGTGCCCTTCCGCGAGATGATGCGCATTGCCTCGATTGCGCTCCGCAGCGCCATCCGGTTGTTCGTCGTCGACGGCTCGGAGATCCAGTAATCGAGCCGCGTGAGGCGGCCGCTG
>JACDHQ010000505.1 GCA_013820975.1 Gemmatimonadaceae bacterium | reverse complement strand
GTGCAGGAGTACGCGCCTGCGTGCCGAAGCACTGGGCCTTGGATCGGATGCGAGCGGAACTGGCAGTACTGGTCACTCATCGGCTCAGCTCCTGTATTTTGGTGAGGTCTGCGGGGTCGATCGGCGAGTGGCAGCGACCCCGGTCCATGGCCTGCTACATGTCCCGCTTCGCGGCGTTGGCTGCTTTCGCTCTTCGACGCTTTTCTAGCTCCAATACCGCGGCCGCGTCATTAATACTGCCGCGGCCTTCGTCTGAGCGACTAGCGCGCTGTCTCAATTCAAGAGTGCCTTCGTGCATTCTCCAGATCACAACCTGATTGGAATACTCGGCTCCACCCACAGTTTTGAATGGTTCAACTGAGACCGAGAGCGGTTGCCCGTACTTGGCGGTGAACGCCGGGAGGAGCTTCGAGAAGTCGTCCGCGTCGTACATGAAGCTGACACGCCAAATTCGGCCGTCGAGATAGCTGAGACCTACCCATACCTCGACGTCGTTGATCCTCTCCTGGCCTAGGCAGATGTGTGTCCGGAGCTCGTTGTCCCGCTCACAGCCGTTGGTAGTCCGTCTGAGACTGATAGAGTCTCCCAGCTTGGCGCCCTTAAAATCGAAACGTGTCGCTTCGCCGCGAACTACAGCCGCGAGGGCAGCGGAATCGGCCTGAGCGCGAGCACTGGCGAAAATCGGCCCCAAGGCGACGATGGCTGCACTGACAAGTAGCGAACGGACAAGGCGATAGCGCATTTCTCTACACTCCGTTGTGAGTAAGTGTGTGGGAAAGCTGTTGCACGGCAACATGTTACGGTATTGCCGCTGTCGCAGCTTCGGGTTACGTTCGGGGTGCCACTTCACCGCTGAGGATTGTGTGTCGCTGCGAACCATGAACCCCGGTACCGTCGCTCTGCTTCTTCGACGGGCTGAGTCGAAATCCTCCGACAATCCTCCTGCGGCCGCATCTCGCCTGATTGCCCCGGAACTCGTCTCGGCCTACGTCACAACCGGCGGCGTCGTTGTTCTCCAAGAAGCGCGTGTCGACGGCACTCCCGGCGTGGCAGTGCATATCCCCCCCGATGAGTGGGACGAGAAGTGGATGGAGTGGTTCACGCGGATCATCGCACGTAAGCAGCGGCGAGCCCACATGCGGCTCGTACGCTAGCCCTTCCGCCCGCGCCTCGCACCGGCCGCCTTCTTTTGGGCGGCTTTTTTCATCCCCTGTGGCGCAGGGGGCGCCGATACACCGAAGCGCTCCCCCAGCTCCGTGGTCGTTCGCGGCGCTGCGGACGTGTGATCGCCGAGCAACTCGGTCACCGGGACCTCGAGCACCGCCGCCAACGCGTTGAGCAGCCGAAACGACGCGGGCTCCTGGCCACGCTTGAGCCATTGCCCGACCGCCTGACCAGACAGGCTCGTGGCACCAGCCTCTCGAGCGACAGCTGCCGCCAACTCGTCATTGGGCAATTTCCGGTCGTGCCGCTCCTCCCACCTGCGCTTCGCGCTTCGGAGGCGACGCCCGAACTCCGGATCTACCGCCATGGACGTCGTGCCACGTGAAACTGTTGCCGCATCGGTCAAACTGTCCCTTGTAAAAGCAAAGCAACGCTTTCAGATTCACCACCATGAAGTATTCACAAACTGTTCACGGGAGCCGGACGATGGCCCTTTCCACAGCTGAACGCAAGCACCGGATGCCCTTCGGCGCGCAGAAGGCGATCGCGGCAGAGGAGGGCGTCGCTGAGAGCTACGTCTCTGCCGCCGTGGCCGACGAGCTCCGGCCCAAGACCCCGGCCGCCCGGATGCGCCTGCGTCGGATCCGGGTCGCCGTCGCGCGCAAGCTGAAGATGCGGGTCGACGAGGTGTTCCCCGCTGACGCGCCCGAGTCCGAGCGCGCGACGGCTGTCGCCTAGCCGCGACGTACGACCGCCGCGGCGCGCCTTGGTGGCGCGCGAGCGCGTGCGGCTGACTGATCACCGGTGTCCATGCACCGAGCATAGGGGCTCAACGATGCACGCCAAGCGAAATCGCGTCAGCTATTTGCAGCCGGCGCAACAGCGGTTCCTTCTGCGGCGGCTCTCTGCCGCCTTCGTCGAGATGACGGGCGCGCTCAAGTGCCGACCGGAGCCGCGGGCGATGTTTGACAACGTCGCGCGCGAGGAAGGCGCCGCGCGACCCAAGGGCTACGACGCGGTGCTCGCCGGCCAGATCGTGATGAAGGCGGCGATCCAGCAGGGCGACCCGACCGTCATCGAGGACACGGCCAGGCGCGTCGCGCACTACTTCGACGAGCTGCGCGCCGCAGCGCTCACCGACTACCTCGAGCGGTCGCACGGCGCGGAGGCGTTGCTCGTCGACGCGTCGCGGGAGACCTCCGAGGCGACGCACGCCCTGACGTTGGCGGCGCTCCGTCCGCGCTGCCGGGCCACGCTCGAGCGGGCGGCCCGGGAAGCCCGGCAGGCGATCGATCACCTCTGCCGCTGGGCTGCCGGCGCTGAGCGCGAAGTGATGTCCGGATCCAGCACCGCCCACCAGAACAGAGCGGACGCACGACCCTAGCCGGTCGCACGCCCGCCATCCATCCGCGGTTGAGGTATAGGGCCCTCTCCCGCTGCTGCAAAATCGCCCTCTGAGGAATCACAGTCAATGCCACGCACCATGCTGTCCCGTCACCAGATCCGCGATCGATTCGAGGCGCTCGCTG
>JACDHQ010000504.1 GCA_013820975.1 Gemmatimonadaceae bacterium | reverse complement strand
GCGGAGCGCGCCGCCGCGCGCCGGCGCAACCGCGGCGTGGTCCGCTGCCGCGACGACCGCCCGTCCAACCGCGCCGAACCGCTCGAGCAGCGCCACTGTCGGCGCCAGTGCGGCTGCCACCTTGATCTCGATGAGCAGCGGCATGTCGCGGAGCGTTTCGAGCACGTCGGCCAGCCGCGGTACGCCGATCCCCTGCCCGCGGAAGGGAAACGTCCGCCCTCCATCTGTCGAGAAGCGCGCACCCGCGTCGAGACCCCCGAGTGCTCCCGCACTGAGGTCGAGGACGGCCCCGCGTCCATCCGTCGTGCGGTCCACGGTCGGATCGTGGATGACGACGACCTCGCCGTCCCGACTCATGCGCACATCGAACTCCACCGCATCGGCGCCGAGCGCCCGGGCGCCAGCCAGGGCGGGAATCGTGTTCTCGGGGGCGCGCCCTGCCCCGCCACGGTGCGCGATGATCGAGCGATACGTCGGATCGGTGAGCGGGCACTTCATCGGCGCATCTCGACGTCGCGGCGGGTGGCAGTGAGCGGGCATCTCATCGAGGCGTCTCGCGCTCGACCCGGGCGCCGATCGTCACGGCTGGTGCGTGAGCACCCGCTCCACCAGCATGCCCCGCATGTGGGGCGCCCGCGTCTCAGTCTTCACCACCACCTGCGTACGCTTGTCGATCCAGATCCACCGGTCGGTCCCGGCAGTGCCGACGTGCACGACCCAGGCGTCGAAGGTGCCAGCGGGCACCTCGACCTCGGTCTCATGGGCCATCGCGAGCGTGACGGGAACGAGTCGCGCGCCGCCGAGGTCCGCCACCAGCATCGTCGCGACGGCGGACCAGTTCCGGTGGAACGACTGCGCCTGCAGCATCGCGTCGAGCGCGCCTTCACTCGTCACGAGCGCCGGCGGCGTGCCGAGCGTGAACGTGCGGCGGGCCATCGGCGCGGATGCGCCGCCGTAGACCGAGTCGTTGGTGAATGCCGCCACCAGCCGCGCATCGCCGGCGTGGGCGTCCCACCGGCGAGGGACGAGCCTGTCGCGGCTCAGCAGCACCGTGTCGGCAGCAATGATCGCGACGAACGGGTCGTACGATTCGCGATGGTCGACGACCATCCAGGCGGGTGCACCGGCGAACGCACCCTCCTGTATCACGACCCGGTGCGTCCCGACGATCATGGTGCTGCTGTCGTCGGTGATGATGATCTCGTACCACGAGCTGCCGGCGCGGAGGCGGGTCGCATCTCCGCCGAGCAGTGGTACCGACGCCGCCGCATCGGCGTTGCGTGCCGCCGGGGCCGGTGGAGCTGGCTGCTGTGCGCCCGCTGCTGCCGCTGCTGCCGCCGCGAGCAGCGCGATGGCAACCAGGAGCGCCAGCGGCGAGGCGGCGCGCATCAGGGGCGGGCGCCCGTCCCGCAGACCTGGTCGAGGTCCTCGAGACCCATCAGCACATCGCGTGGCCTCGAGCCATCCGGCGGCCCGAGCACGCCGGCGGTGTGCAGTTGGTCGATGATCCGGGCCGCGCGGCCGTAGCCGACCTTGAGCTTGCGCTGCAGGAGTGAGGTGGACCCCTGCTGGTTGTGGATCACCAGCTCGGCCGCCTCGCGGAAGAGCTTGTCCCGCTCTTCGCCGTCGCCGCCGTCGTCGTCCGGCTTGCGCGCCGCGTCGGCTTCGAGCGACCGCACCCGTTGCAGGATGTCCTCCTCGGCGTCGTACGACTCCTCGAGCACGACCCCCTGCTCCGCGAGCGCCGCGCGCTTCTGCATGCGCTGGTCCTCGAACCACTTCATCAATCGCTCGGTGTCCTCGCTCGAGATGTACGCGCCCTGCAGGCGCTCGGGCTCCGACTTCCCGGGCGGGATGAACAGCATGTCGCCGTTGCCGAGCAGCATCTCGGCCCCGGACCCGTCGAGGATCGTACGGCTGTCGATCTGCGACGCAACCCGGAATGCAATGCGGCTCGGGAAGTTCGCCTTGATGAGCCCCGTGATCACGTTCACGCTCGGACGCTGCGTGGCGAGGATGAGGTGAATGCCGATGGCGCGCGCCTTCTGCGCGAGCATCGCGATCGGGGTTTCCACTTCGCCCTGCACCGTCATCATCAGGTCGGCCATCTCGTCGATGATCACCACGATGTACGGGAGCAGCCCGCCGCGGTAGGCCGAGTCCTCGAACGCCACGTTTGGCGTTCGCGGCATCTTCAGCGGGGCGCCTTCCTGCTCGCGCTTGTTGAAGTCCTGCACGTTGCGGCAGCCGTTGGCTGCGAGCAGGGCATAGCGGTCCTGCATCTCGAGCACCGCTCACTTGAGCACCGCCGCCGCGTCACGGTTGTCGGTGATCACCTTGTGGCGCAGGTGGGGCAGCGCGTTGTAGACGGAGAGCTCGACCATCTTCGGGTCCACCATCAGGAAGCGCAGGGTCCGCGGCGTGTGCCGGTACACGAGGCTCGTGATGATGGTGTTGACGCACACCGACTTGCCCGATCCGGTTGCACCAGCAATGAGCAGGTGCGGCATCTTGGCGAGGTCCGCCATCACGGGCTTGCCCTCGAGATCCTTTCCGAGCGCGATCGGCAGCGCCATGCGGGCCGACTGGAAGTCGCGTGACTCCACCATCTCCCGGAAGGTGACCATCTCGGGCGTCGGGTTCGGCACCTCGACCCCGACTGCACCGCGGCCGGGGATGGGCGCCACAACGCGGATCGACGGCGC
>JACDHQ010000058.1 GCA_013820975.1 Gemmatimonadaceae bacterium | reverse complement strand
GCCGCGCACCGCCTGCTTCCAGCGCTCGCGCGTGAAGCCGACGTCGTCCGGATGCACGTGGCGGCTCCACCGGAGGCTGGCCACATCCTGGAGCGAGACTCCGACATACGCGGCGCCGTACGCGTTCATGAACTCGACGCGTCCGTCGCCCCTGGCCGTCCAGACCATTGCCGGCACCGACTCGGCGAGGAGCTGGAAGCGCTGGTCGCCCTCGCGATACGCCGCCTCGGCGGCCGCGGCCACCTGGTCGGCGTATCGCCGCCGCTGCTGCCAGTTCTCCGTGCGCCGGTTGCGATAGAGATCGACGAACGCGGAAACCTTTGCGCGCACCACGGCGGGATCGATCGGCTTCAACAGGTAGTCGACCGCTCCGGAGGCATACCCGTCATGCACGCGTCGGCGGTCGACGTCCAATGCGGTGAGGAAAATGATCGGCGTGAGCCGCGATACACTGCGGGCCTTGAGCTGGCGCGCCGTCTCGAGCCCGTCGACGCCTGGCATCATCACGTCGAGGAGGACGACGGCGAACTCCTGCTCCGCGCTCCGGGCAATCGCTTCCAGTCCGGAACTGGCGCGCACCACCTCCACCGCGAGCGGCTCGAGCACGGCTTCGAGCGCGAGCAGGTTCTCAGCGCGATCGTCCACGATCAGGACGCGCGGGAGCGGCTCGGCCGGTGCCGGGGAGTGGCGGGGCTTCTGCAGGGAGGTCACGTCAGGGGATGCGGGGGCTGCGAAACTGACGCAAGCATAGCACCGGGGCGCTGAAACGGCGACATGGGTCACGGAAGCGCCGGCCCGAGCTACGGTCGGGAGCAGGCAGTCGGGAGTTGGAGAACCACCTCAGCAGATGGGGCAGTACCGAGAGCACACTCACCACGCCTTCTGGGGGCTGGTATGCCAGTCCCATGTCATTTGCATCCTGCTACCCATGTCGATCTGCATGGTGTTCAGCTGATAGCTGATAGCTGATAGCTGATAGCTGATAGCTGATAGCTGATAGCTGATAGCTGATAGCTGATAGCTATTTACAACACCCATCCGCCCCGCATCCCGCCGCATTCCGCTCGCGGCGCGCCCTGGCGACGGACAGCCACACCTTGCGGGCGACGTACAGCGCCGCGCCGGCGACGAGCAGCACGACGATCACGGTCTGCGCGACTGGGGACATCAGGCCCACCCGAATGCGCCCGCGCCAATGCGGACGAGCCAGGCGCCGAGGTATGCGAGCGCCAGCATGTAGCCGAATTGCACGGCAGCCCAGCGCACGCCGGTCCAGCCGCCCCCGGCCTCGCGGATCGAGATGGCGACGGTACTCATGCACATGAGCGCGAACACATAGAACACCATCAGCCCGATCGCCGTGGCGAGCGTATAGACGGGCGCACCCGTCTCGGGATTCCGCTCGGCGCGCAGCTTCTCCGGCAGTCCCGCGCCGTCCTCGGAGCCGCCGACGCCGTAGATCGTGCCCATCGCGGAGACGAACACCTCGCGCGCGGCGAAGCTCGAGACGATCGACACGCCGATCTTCCAGTCGAAGCCGAGCGGCGCCACGGCGGGCGCGATCGCATGTCCCGCGCGGCCGAGGAAGCTGTTCGCAAGCTGCATCTCCTGCACGGCTTCATCCGGGATGCCGTCGGGAACGTCGCTGCGCGGGTAGGTCGCGAGCGCCCAGATCACGATCGAGAGCGCCAGGATGACGGTGCCCGCGCGCCGCACGAAGAGGCTCGACCGGTGGAAGACCGTGGTGGCGAGCGCGCGCGGCGACGGGATGCGGTACGGCGGCAACTCGAGGATGAGCGGCTGCGTCTGGCCGCGCAGCAGCGTGCGGCGGAAGAAGAAGGCGACGACGAGCGCCGAGACCGTCCCCAGCAGGTACATGCCGAGGAGGACGAGCCCGTGCAGGTCGAGGAACCCGCCGATGTGCATCGCCGGCACGAAGGCGCCGATGAGCAGCGTGTACACCGGCAGCCGCGCCGAGCAGCTCATCAGCGGCACGACCATGATGGTGGCGAGGCGGTCGCGCGGTCGCTCGATCGTGCGGGTCGCCATGATCGCCGGCACGGCGCACGCGAAGCCGCTCACGAGCGGGATGAAGCTGCGCCCGTGCAGGCCGACGGTGCGCATGTAGCGATCCATGAGGAACGCGGCGCGCGCCATGTAGCCACTGTCCTCGAGCACCCCGATGAACAGGAACAGGATCGCGATCTGCGGCAGGAACACGAGCACGCCGCCGACGCCGGCGATCACGCCATCGACGATCAGCGACTGGAGGTCGCCCTCACCCATCGCGCTGCCGACCTGCGTGCCCGCCCAGCCAAGCGCCGATTCGACCGCCTCCTGCATGGGCGCGGCCCAGAAGAAGACCGCCTGGAACACGATGCCCATGAGCGCGAGGAAGATGAGCATCCCCCACACCTTGTGCAGCAGCAGCCGATCGACGCGATCACTGGTCGTGTGTTCCTGGCCGTCGGGATCCTTCACCGTCCGGTGCATGACACCGGTGATCCAGCCGTAGCGCAGCTCGGCCTCGAGACTCTCGGGGTTCAGCCCCGCGTCGAGTAGCTGCGACCGGGCGGCGACGACGGCCGCGTGCACGGCGGGCCCGTGATCGGTGCCGGGCGCAGTGAGATGCAGCAGTGCCTCGAGCCCCGCGGCTGCGGGCGGCACGCCATCATCGACCAGGGCCTGCTCCACCGGGCGGAGCGCCTGCTCGGCAACACGCGGGACGGGCATGCGGCGTGACGGCACCGGCAGGTCCGGTGCGCGGGCGATCGCCTGGCGCAGCCGGTCGATTCCCTCACCCTTCGTGGCGACGGTCGGCACGACGGTGACGCCGAGCTCGTGGATCAACTCCACGACGTCCACCTGCAGCCCACGCTTGGTGGCGGCATCGATCTGGTTGAGCGCCACGACCGCCGGCAGCCCGAGCTCGATGAGCTGGCTCACGAGGTACAGGTTGCGCTCGAGGTGCAGCGCGTCGGCGACGATCACGACGACGTCGGGGACAGGCACATCGGCGCGACCGGCGAGCAGGTCGAGCGCGATCGCCTCGTCGGGGGTGTGCGGGTCGAGGGAGTAGGCGCCCGGCAGGTCGAGCACGGACACGCGCCTTCCGTCGGCGCCGGTGTAGCTCCCCTCCACCCGCTCGACCGTGACGCCGGCGAAGTTGCCGACCCGCTGGCGCATGCCGGTGAGCGCGTTGAAGAGCGTGCTCTTGCCGGTGTTGGGGTTGCCGACGAGCGCAACGCGCAGTGGAGATGCTGGCGCGCGCGGCGCGGGCGGGACCGCGATGCTACCGGTCGCGCGGGCGGCGTCCGAAGCCGCCCCCATCGTCAATTCGGCAGCGGAATGACGGTGATCGCGGCGGCGACGGCCGCCCCGATCGCGAGTCGCGCACCGCGCACCTGCAGCAGCAGGCCGTTGCGCGAGTCCACGACGCTGACCCGGGCTCCTTCGTAGATCCCCATCGCCCGGAGGCGGCACGCTTCGGCGCCATCGCATCCGACATTCACCACCACGGCGCGTCGGCCGGTCGTGCAGGCCATGAGCGCACAGGACTCCAAGCACGCCTCGGCGACTGCCGATGAGGCGGTGTTCAGGCAGGGCCCGGCAGGCGCTGCGGTGGGACGGCTGAACAGGCGACGAAGCATGGGATGGCGAAGAAGTACCGGGCCTCAGGTCGCGAATCAGCGTCCGAAGCGAATCACAACGAAAATACTCGGCATTACATCACGGGCGCTAGGGCTTTTCCCCGACAGGACCGTGCGGACGCGCCGGGCGCCCCTGAGACGTGAGTGGGGGCCCTAGGCGTCGAGGATCTGGAGCACCGCCCCGATCTCGTCGGCGTTGACGGTGTGCCCCATCCCCGGATACAGCCGCAGGTCCACCCGCGCGCCGAGCCGTTCCAGCAGCTGGCCCGACTCCTTCACGCGGGAGGCCGGGATGTGTGCGTCGACGTCGCTGCAGCCGAAGAACGCCGGCATGCCGCCGAGGTCCCCGGGGTAGTCGCGCGGTGTGGTGCTGTCTCCGATCAGGCCGCCGCTGAGGGCGCAGAGCCCACCATATCGCCGGGCGTTGCGAGCGACCCACTCGGTCGCCAGGCAGGCGCCCTGGGAGAACCCGAGCAGGAAGATGCGCTCCGCCGGGATGCCGGCCGCCTCGGCGCTGGTGACGGTGCGGCCGACCGTGGCGAGCGCCGACGAGAGCCATGGCTCGTTCTGGTCGGTCGGGGCGAGGAAGCTCAGCGGATACCAGGCACTCCCTCCCGCCTGCGGGGCGATGTAGGCCATCCCCGGCACCCGCAGCTCGGCGGCCAGCGACAGGATGCTCTCGGCGGTAGCGCCGCGGCCGTGGAGCATGACCACGACGCCGTGCGCGTCGGAAAGCGGGGAGCCGGCGACGGCAACCTCGCCGTTCGCGTGGGGGTCGGAGGTGTTATCGGCGGGCATGTAAGTAGTCTAGTTGCAGATGCGTACCTCGAGAATCCGTACGGCTGCGTACGCCATCCTTTTCGGGGGATGGATGCTTCCCGCGCTCCTGGCCCGGTTTGCACCGGCACGGATGGGTGCTGGTGCCGGTGAGGAAGCCGCGCAGCTGTTCAACGTCATCGCCGGCACGTGGATTGTGGTGGCCGGTGCCTATGCCGCCGTGCTCGCCGTACGGATGCGCCGCGACCTGGGCGCCTGACCTGACGGATGGGACAGCTGAGCGCCGCCGATGACACCAATGCCACGGGGCGGCCGTAGAGCCTGAAGACTCATTCGGAGGCGACGATGCAGGTTCGCGTGGTTCAGGGACAGCCGGCACGAGTGCAGCGCGACGGCCCTTCGCTGTCGCAGCAGGCCGCCGAGGCGAGGGTGCAGGAGCTGCAGGTGGAGATGAGCGCGGCGATGGCGCGCGTCCAGGAACTCATGCAGTCGGGCGCCCCCGGTTCGGCATCGGGACGAGAGGCGCTCACGAATGAGCGCGCATCGATCCAGCATATCGCAGCGCAGATGCGCCAGCAGGAAGCCATCCTGCGCAGCGGGCAGATCGAGGAGGCGACTGCGGCCGCGATCGCCGGTGCCTTCGGCGCGCGCCAGGCGCCCCGTGCCAGCACGGGGGTCAGCCCGCGTGAGCAGGGCATCCCCGACGTCCCGCCGCACGCGAAGGAAGTCGCGATGCTGTTCATCGTCTGCCTGGCTGCCGCGATCATCCTCACACCGCTCATGCGGGCGCTCGGCCGCATCATCGAGCGCCGCTCCACGCCGCCGGCGCGGCTGGCGCCCGAAATCCAGTCGCAGCTCACGCGCATGGAACAGGCGATCGATGCGGTGGCCCTGGAGGTGGAGCGGGTCTCCGAGGGACAGCGGTTCGCCACGCGGCTCCTGTCGGAGCGCGAGAAGGTCGGCGAGCTGCGGAGCTGAAAACGGCAGCGAGAACGCAGCGACAACGCAGCGAGAACGAAAACGAGCCCGCGGGATATATCCGCGGGCTCTTTCTCGATCATTCACCGTCCCCGCGGCTCAGCGTCTGGCGACGCCGCCTGCTTCATCGCTACCGCCCTGCTCACTGCCATCGACGCTGGCGCCGTCGGAGTGCGAATCGCTGGACGTTGACGCCGCGCGAACGAGCGCCGTGTCCGTGCCTGGTCCCGTGGGAATGACGATCGGGATCTCCGGGACGCCGAGGGCCGAGGGGAGCCCGGCGCTCGACGGGATCAGCGAGGCGACGGGTCGCGTGAGCGGGTCGACGCTGCTGCCGTTGACGATCACCTCGAAGTGGAGGTGCGGCCCCGATGCCAGGCCGGTGCGCCCCACCGTGGCGATCGTCGCGCCGGCCTCGACACGAGCACCATTGCGCACCTTGATCGTGCGGGCATGAGCGTACCGGGTGATCACGCCGTTCCCGTGGTCGAGCTCCACCGTGTTGCCGAATCCGAACTTGCGGCCGGCGAAGATCACGCGCCCCGCGGCAGCGGCGGTGATCGGCGTCCCCGACGGCGCGGCGATGTCCACACCATTGTGCGGCCGCACGACACCGAGCATCGGGTGGGTCCGCGCGTTGCTGAACCGGCTGGTGATGCGGCCGATCACGGGGAGCCCGTGCGCACGCGCCTCTTCAACCGCGTCCTCGGTGGATGCCGAGGCCTCGCGGCGACCCGAGACGCTCGGCGGCGCGATGACGGGGCGGCGGAGGGGTGCCGATGCAGCGGTCCGCGGGGTCGCCGCCCTGGCTGCAGGCGCTGCCGGCGGCGGTGCCGACGGACGTCCCGTGGCGGCGTCGAGGGCAGCGCCCGCCGCCGCGGCGATGCCGAGCGGAGTATCGAGCAGCGCACTGAGGGCGCCGGCCGAGTCGGGCACCGACGTCACGACCGCGTCGTCGTCGGCGAACACGCCGAGCCGCACACCTTCGGCCTCGGTCTGGAGCGTCGGCGCCATGATCACCACGACGGCGAGAATCGAACCGCTGACGACAGCCGTTCCGGCCAGTGAGATGAGTGCAGCTGCCGCCATGCGGAGGCGACGGACGGAGACGCGCAGCGTACGGGCGCGCGCACCGGCCCCCGGCGGAACGACGACGAAGGTCCATCCGTCGTGCTCCGCACGCGCCCTCGAGGCGCGCCGCGCACGGCCGCCGGTTCCGCCGCTCGCCGGCGGGGGAGGCTGGAGCGGAACGAGGTCGGCTGCGGGCAACGTGACGCGCTGGGTGTCAGTGGCGACGGCGAGGTTGCCGCTCCGCGCACCGGGCGCGCGATGCGCGTGGAGCGGGACGACCGGCGTCTCCGTACGCCGCGGGCGATGCGAATGGCTTTCCATGGGTGGTCAGCCGGTCGGGGTCAGGCGTCGGCCGCTGCCGGCGACGGAAGGCGCAGAGTCGGCCCGGACGAAGCCTTGGCGCGTTCGCGCTCGGCGGCTTCGGAGCGGATCTGGAGCCGCCCGTGGACCTTGCCTCCTTCATGAATCAGGATCGCGTCGGCGGCGATGTCGCCGACGACGATGGCCGTGGCCTCGAGCTCCACGCGGCGATCGACGTCGACGTTGCCGTTGATGGATCCGCCGAGGACCATCTCGGCCGCGAAGACGTTGCCGACGACGGACCCCGTGGGGCCGACGACGACCGAGCCCGCGCGCAGCACGTTGCCCTCCAGCCGGCCGTCGATGCGCAGCGTCCCGTTGGTCTCGATGTCGCCGCGAACGACGACATGTGCATCGAGCACTGTGTACCCCGTGCTGCCAAGGGGGGCAGCGTCTTCGGACTGGCGACGAAACATTCCCATCTGTTCTGCTCCGGGTAGCGGACTCAGTAACACAGACAGTGGAGGATGCTCCGGGGTCACTTTGCTACAATCCCACATCCCCGGGGTGAGGGAAATCACACGGAGTTGTGCGGTGGATGTCGCGTCCAGGGCTGAAGACGCTCGACCTGCGCGGCGAGCGAGAGCAATGTCCGCTCGGAGCGCGCTCGGCCGATGAAGTGCACGGAGGTCGGGGTGCCGTCGGGATGGACGCCGGCAGGAACCGCGATCGCGGGAAGGCGGGCGAAGTTCACCGGACCGCAGTAGGGGGTGTAGGTGAGGTTCGCGACGAGGTTCGCGATCCACCCGCGATGCCGCCAGCCGTCGGCGGCAACCGGTGGGCGGGCGAGGGTGGGGGTCATGATGACGTCATGGCGTGTCAGCACATCGTCCATGCGGGCGCGCCACTGCTCGCGATATCGCTCGTGCGCGAGGCCGAGGCGCCTGGCGACAGTTCCCATGCGGGCGTGACTGCGTGTCCGTCGCTGCAGGCGCTTCCACGCCGTGCGGTCGTCCGCGAGGAGCGCCTCGACCTCGGCCCGGGCCCCGGCGCCCCAGGTGCCGAGTATCCCGAGCAGTTGTGCAGGCGATGGCATCGGTGCGTCGATCTCGTCCACGACATGGCCCTCGGAGGCAAGGAGCGCCGCGACGGCACGCGTGTGCGCCGCGAGCACTTCGTCCACCGGCAGGCCCACCGCGGGGGGAGCGATCGCGAGGCCGATGCGGAGCGGCGCTGCGGGCGGCGCGACCGACGCGAGTGCGGGACGCTCGGCCATCACGCTGAGCAGCAGCGCTGCATCCTCGACCGTCGTCGCGAGCGCGCCGTTCTCGGCGATGCCATACCAGGAATTCTCGCCGAGATCCGCGGGCACGATACCCGGCCCGGGCTTGATGCCGACGAGGCCGCAGCATGCGGCGGGGATGCGGATCGAGCCAAGGCCATCGTTGCCATGGGCAATGGGTGCCATCGCAGCCGCGACGGCCGCTGCACTGCCCCCTGATGAGCCACCGGCCGTGCGATCGAGCCGCCAGGGGGAGCGCGCCGTGCCGAAGTCGCTGTCGGACGTTCCCCAGAGGCAGAGCTCCGGCACGCGCGAGATGCCGATGATGACTGCGCCGGCGGCGCGCAGGCGGGTCACCACGGCGTGGTCGCGCGCGGACGGTGATGACGGGGTGGCGACGGAGCCGACGCGCATCGGCTCGCCGGCGACGGGGATGTTGTCCTTCACGACGACCGGCACGCCGGCGAGTGGCAGGAGCCGTTCCGAGGCAGATCTCCGGTCGATGCGTGCGGCCTCGGCGAGGGCGGCGTCGCGGCGGACGACCTGCAGTGCCCCGACGGCGGCGTTGCGCGCGTCGGCGTGTGCGAGATGTGCCTCGGTGACCTCGCGCGCGGTGCAGTCGCCGTTGGCCACGGCGCGGGCGAGCTCCGTTGCCGGCCTCCCAACGAGTGTCG
>JACDHQ010000503.1 GCA_013820975.1 Gemmatimonadaceae bacterium | reverse complement strand
CCGTCGGGAGCGCACTCGTCTGCCACGCGCCAGGCCAGGCGGGGACCGCGTCGAGGCCGTCCCGCCACTCGATCGACTGCCACTCGAGCGCGGGGGTGACGCCGTCGGAGGCGGTTCCGCCCGCCTCGAGCGTCACGGCCGTCGTGGTGCTCGAGAGCTCGCCGAGCCAGGCGGTCGGTGAGCCCGGCTCGGCATCGGGTTCAGCGGTTCCGGGCTTACGGATCAGCCGCCGCCACGCCGCATAAGCGCCCACGATGCGCGACGTCCCGTCGATGCGCGTCGTGATATTGCCACCCTGCCAGGTGTGGCGCACCGCGGCGATCGCGAGGTTCTGCGCCACGTCGTAGCCGCGGTCGTCGGGAGCGACCTCCACGAGATCGAACAGCTGCGCGAACCAGACGTACAGCGTCTCGATCGAGAACTCGACCCCGGGGCCGCTCATGTCCGCGCCGGCGGCGTCGGCGAGGGACTGCGCCTCCGTCAGGGTGTCGAGGCCCTCCTGCGGAGGAATCGAGAACCAGCGGCGACCGTACAGCGCGCGCGCGGCCGCGTTGTCGTACGTGGCTTCCCCGAGCGTGCCGGATGCATCGCGGTACTGCACGCGGCCTTCGGTTCGGATCGGCTCGATGTCCACCGGCACGAGCCGGGGCACCAGGTGGTACTCCCCGGTGCCGATGGACCAGTCCGCGGCGGTGCGCGCGCGATCGGGATCGTGGAACACCAGCTGCGAGACGCCCGCGGCATCATAGCGGTGCCGCACGTCGCGCCCGGTCCGCTCGAGTGCGAGCTTCCGGAGCGCCTCGAGCAATTTCACCGGGGACTGCGTGAAGGTGGTGGCGTAGTACGCCGGCGAGCTCGCGGTGACCAGCGTCGGCGTCGTCTTCCCATTGGGGTTGTCGTCGAGGATCTCCTGCAGGATCGTCTCGAGCAGGATGCCGGCCGGCGAGCCGTACTCCGCCTCGTCGTGGATCTGGGTGTCCGTCAGCCACGCGCCGAGGTCGGAACAGCTGACCTGCATCACGTCGGATTCGGCGGGGGCGCGGTTCACGCGGCCAGTGAAGACCTCCACCCAGCCGTCCGGCCCCGTCAGCGTCGAGATCCGGATCCCGCGGCCGGCCTCGATTGCTGGGGCGTAGGCCGCGGCGCTGTCGCGGTTCAGGAGCGACTGCTCCATCAGCGGCGACAGCGAGCCGGCGCCCTTGCCGCGGTGGAGGACAACGGTGGCGGTCGCGACCGGGGTCTCGCGCTCCTCCCCCCAGCTGGTGCCAGGCAACACGTATGACGTCCAGTCGACCCATGCGCCGTCGGCATCCTGGATCTCCACCTTGATCTGGTGCGATGGATTCGATGAGGCGAGGGCTGCCCGCTCCCCGACCGAGTGCGGCCGCATCAGGGGTTCGTCTCGCGCAGCACCATCGACACGGTCCGCATGTAGCCGAGGCCATCATCGGTGGCCACGGAGACGACCGCCATCTCGGTGACCATCACCTCGCACGTGACGGATCCGCCGAGCGCATCCCCGCTGCAGGCCACGTGGGCGCCGAGCGCGGTGGCCGCATTGAGCGTGTTCACTTCTGCCTGGGTGAGTAGGGCCGACGTCGCGGCAACCTGCTTCGCCTCGTGGGTATAGGCGCTCCGTAGCGAGAAGTCTGCGGTGCGGACCGTGGTGCCGTGCCGCTCCGTCGTCTCCGTCGCGGAGACGATCGGGATCACCTGCCCGGCGACGACGAGGAAGTCGCTCATCTGCCCGTCACCAGCAGCTCTGGCCAGCGCGTCGAGTCGCCGAACGTGTCTGCCGCCATCTGTTGCAGGTTCCCGACGACGACCCTGCCGAGTGTCTGCCCGTCCACCTGCAGCGTGATGTTGGCGTCACCGCGGCTCTGCGGAGTCTCGCCACCGGGGCTGGGCGTCGTCCTCGGCGGGCTGTCGGGTGCCGGCGGCGTCCCAGGGTAGCTCGAGCGGCGCTCCATCGCCTCGAACACCGCGCGCTCGAGCACGAACCCGCGGCCGAGGTTGAGCACCTGCCCGTTGAAGTCGTGAAGGACGTCGGATCCCTCGCGGAGCAGCTCGATGCGCCGACGCTCTTCACGGTTGATCTCGTCGAGGTACCGCTCGCGCTCCTTCTCTGCCTTCTTCCCGCCATACGCGTCCTCGACCTGCTTGCGCAGTGCCTCGAACTTCGCCTTCTCCTGGATGACGCGCATCTCGATGCCGTCGCCGGCCCGCTCGGCGCGCATCATCTCTAGGCTCAACTGCGTCGACCGTCGTGCCTCGGCGAGCTGGCGTGCCGCTTCCGCCGAGGCCTGACCGACGCCGAGGATCCCGCCGGCGAGCCCGGCTAGCGCGCCGATCGCCGTCCCGATCCCCGGCAGAATCGCGGTGCCCAGCGCTGCGCCGCCTGCCGCGCCGCCGAGCGCACCCATCGTCTTGCTGCCTGTGGCGTTGTAGATCGAGCCGCCCAATCCATAGCCCACCATCGCACCGCCGACCGCCGCGCCGCCCATGGCCAGCTGGTCATTTGTCAGCCCCATCGCGCCGCCTGGCACCTGCGCACCGGCCGGCGCGGCGTTGCCCATCATCCCCGCCACGGCGGCGGCGACCTTCTGCATCATCTTCGCGGCGAGCATATCCGCGATGAGCTTCAGGAACAGGTCGTAGACACGATCGAAAAAGTTCTTGAAGCCGTCCAGCCCATCACGGAAGATCGAGTGG
>JACDHQ010000502.1 GCA_013820975.1 Gemmatimonadaceae bacterium | reverse complement strand
CAGGTGAATTTGTCGATTCTGACCCAGATTGTTCCGGCGCCCGGAGGAACTACCCAGGTGCAGACTTCCATAGAGGCCAGTGCCACCCGCCATGGCGTCAGCGGCGGACCGGTGCGATGCGCGAGCACAGGCCGCCTGGAGCTGCAGATCGCGGCGGCGATTGAGCAGCAGTTGCAACCGCGCTGACCCCTGGGATCAAACCATGCGGCGGTCACTGGCCTCCGCCCTGGGCAGGACCAGCTCGAAGTACTGGACACGGAGTCACACGGCCTCGGGCACGGACCTACGGAGCGACCGCGTGCCGCTCGGGCTCAGCACCGCGAGGGTGCAGCTTGACGCATGGGCGTCGAGGCCTATATACCTGTCCATTGGCGGTCTCCTGTCTGGAAGTGGAAAGCCTTCGGATTCGCACCCAAGCGGATGGTCGCTTCCAGCGGAGAACGCCAAGCGGGATTGTCCGTGATCGCCAATCCCGCCAGACTCGCGCATTGCGGCGTCTGTCATCGCCACGCCAGGGTCCGGAGGGACCGCAATGGCTCACGCCCCGCTTCCGCTCGCTCCCCGTGAGACGCTGCCGCCACGCCGCGGGTTCGGCGGGACAATGCGCCGCGATACCTGGTGGCTGCAGTCCGTCGTCACCTTCCTCGTGCTCGCCGGGTTTGTCGTGTATGCGACGTGGGCGGCGTTCCAGGGGGCGAACTACGAGTTCGGTCCGTACCTCTCGCCCTTCTACTCCCCGCTTCTCTTCGGCGAGTCGGCGCACGCCTGGTTCGGTCCCGTGCCCGGCTGGTGGCCAGCGGCGCTTCCCTTCTCCGCTGCGCTGCTGATCCTGTGGGCGCCGGGCGGTTTCCGCATGACCTGCTACTACTATCGCGGCGCCTACTACAAGGCGTTCTGGGCCGATCCCCCTGCATGCGCTGTCGGCGAGCCGCGAGCCCACTACCGCGGCGAGCAGAAGTTTCCGCTCATTCTGCAGAACATCCACCGCTACTTTCTCTACCTCGCCATCCCATTCATCGCCGTGCTGTCGTATGACGCCGTGATGGCGACGCAGTTTCCGGATGCCGCCACGGGTGGAACGACGTTCGGCATCGGCGTGGGGACGCTCGTCCTCACCGCCAACACGATCCTCCTCGGCGGCTACACGCTCGGGTGCCACGCGCTGCGCCACATCGTGGGCGGATACGTCGACCAGCTTTCGCGGCGGCCAGCGCAGAAGGTGGCGTACGATTGCGTGAGCTGCCTCAATCGCGGACACATGCGGTGGGCGTGGGCAAGCCTGGTCATGGTGGCGTTCGCGGATCTCTACGTCCGGCTCTGCGCGATGGGCATATGGCGCGACTGGCGCATCCTCTGATCCCCATCGACCGCCATGGCTGAATACCAGATCACCGATCACGACGTCCTCGTCATCGGCGCGGGGGGCGCCGGCCTTCGCGCGGCCATCGAGAGCGCCGCCGCGGGTGCGCGCGTGGGTCTCGTGTGCAAGTCGCTGCTCGGCAAGGCGCACACCGTCATGGCCGAGGGCGGCGCGGCGGCGGCGATGGGGAATGTGGACGACCGGGACAACTGGCGCGTCCACTTCGCCGACACGTTGCGCGGCGGACAGTATCTCAACAACTGGCGCATGGCCGAGCTGCATGCCCGGGAAGCGCCTGCCCGCATCCACGAGCTCGAGGCGTGGGGCGCCGTGTTCGATCGCACCGCCGACGGCCGGATCCTCCAGCGCAACTTCGGCGGGCACCGATATCCGCGACTCGCGCACGTAGGCGACCGGACGGGGCTCGAGATGATCCGGACGTTGCAGGATCGCACCGTGCATCGCGAGCGCATCGAGGTGCACATGGAGTGTACCGTGCTCACGCTGCTGGTCGACGGCGGCCGCATCGCTGGCGCGGTGGGTTACGATCGCGAGCGCGGGCGCTTTCGCATCTGGCGCAGCGGTGCGGTCGTCCTCGCGACCGGGGGCATCGGGAAGGCGTACAAGATCACGAGCAACAGCTGGGAATACACCGGTGATGGTCATGCGCTCGCGTACCAGGCCGGCGCCGAACTGATGGACATGGAGTTCGTGCAGTTTCATCCCACGGGGATGATCTGGCCGCCGAGCGTGCGCGGCATTCTCGTGACCGAAGGGGTGCGTGGCGAGGGGGGCGTGCTGCTCAACCGCGACGGCCGGCGGTTCATGTTCGACGACATCCCGGAGAACTACCGCGGACAGACCGCCGACAACCCGGAAGAAGGGTGGCGCTACACGCAGGGTGACAAGAGTGCGCGGCGGCCGCCCGAGCTCCTCACCCGCGATCACGTTGCACGCTGCATCGTCCGCGAGGTCAAGGAGGGGCGCGGCAGCCCGCACGGCGGCGTGTTTCTCGACATTGCGTGGATCAAGGACAAGCTTCCCAGGGCCGCGGAGCACATTCGCAAGAAGCTGCCGAGCATGTACCACCAGTTCAAGCAGCTTGCCGAGATCGACATCACGAGCACGCCGATGGAAGTCGGACCAACGACCCATTACATGATGGGCGGCGTGCGGGTGGACGGCGACAGCCAGATGTCGACCGTGCCCGGCCTGTTCGCTGCCGGCGAGGTCGCGGCGGGACTGCACGGCGCGAACCGCCTCGGCGGGAACTCGCTGTCGGACCTGCTCGTGTTCGGCGCGCGCGCGGGCGAGCACGCCGCGCGATTTGCGACCGAACATGGACTGCCGACGGT
>JACDHQ010000501.1 GCA_013820975.1 Gemmatimonadaceae bacterium | reverse complement strand
GGTTGAGGGGGAATCCGCGTACGGCGACGCACCTATTACGCCACGGCGTGCGGGGCCGTGCCATTTCCGGCCTCCGACAGCGCGGCGGGTACCCCGCCGGATGCCGCCTCCGGCACCTCCAGCGTCCGCAGGGCGGTCTCCACCAGGCCAACGTCGTCCAGCTCCGCGGCAGTCGTCGCACCCAGCTCGCGCATCCGGTGAGCTTCCCGCCCGGGAGCCGCACCGTCACGTCCGGCCGCAGCTTTCCCGCCTCGGAGTCGACCGAGGCCTGCTCGATGAAGTCGCAATGGTCGATCATGCCGGCCATCTCGCACACGCGCTTGAGCTGGATCTCTCCCCATCGTCCGCGCACGTTCGGCGAGCGCAGCGAGGTCGTGAGCGCCCGCGTGCGCTCCGCGAGGTCGCGCTGCCCCTCCCCCATCGCGCGCACCTGCTCCATCAGCATCTCGTAGGCGCCCACGCGCTCCTTCTCGACCTGCTGGAGCTTGACGTCGACCTTGTCGAGCGTCTCGCGCAGCGGCGTCACGAGCTCGCCGATGGCCTTCTGCCGCGCATCGAGGTCGACGGCGTTCACCTGCTGCAGCTGCGAGAACTGCGTCTGCGCGAGCTGCAGGAAGGCCTCGTTGTTCTGCCGCAGCGCGACATTGCTCAGGTGCTGGAAGCTCTCGGCGAGTCGCTGCTCCGCGCCCTGCAGCGCGGCGAGCTTCCCCGCGGCCGCGGAGCGCTCCGCCTCGAGGCGGGCGCGGAGGTCGGCGATTGTCGCCGCGCGTTCAATGAGGCGGCGCTGGCCGGCGAGCAGCCCGGCGAGTACGCCGAGCAGGAGCAGGACGCCGGCAGCAAGGAGGGGTTGAAGGCTCATCCCACACTATGCCACCGGGTGGTGACAGCTGCCAGATCGCCCTTGGCCGACTGGCGGTGGGCGAGCGTGCCCACTGGTGTCCAAGGTCGGGAGCGCCCACCGCACGCCCCCCTCCCGGAAATCAGGCGCCGCTCATAACAAGTCATCGGACTCGGCGCATTGCCAGCGGCATCTGCTGGTTCCCCGCGGGGGGCGGGGTCATGGACGCCTGTGGCGCCGGTAAGCAGCCCGCTGGCCTGGACTAGACCCCGACCCGCTCCGCCACCCTCCCCTGCACGTACCGACACTCCCCCAGCGACGCCAGCAGCGCCACCTGCTCGTCCGAGTCCACCCCATCGGCAATGACCTCCAACCCCAGCCGGTTCGCGAAGCTCAGGATCGTCGCCACAAGCGCCTGCGTCTCGTTGCACCCTGCCATCGCGCCCACCACGCCGCGATCGAGCTTCACTGCACTGAGCGGGAGCCGGGGCAGCATCCCGATCGACGTGCGCCCCGCACCGAAGTCGTCGAGCTGCAGCCGCACGCCGAGTGAGTGCAGCCGCTCCAGCACCGGCTTGATGGCCGTGAAGTGCGCTGCGACGGCGCCCTCGGTCATCTCGAGCCGCAGTTGCGACGGCTCGACGCCGCTGGTGCTCAGCGCGTCCTCGATGGACGTGACGAACTCCGGGTCGAGCAGTTCGCGATCGCAAAGGTTCACCCCCACGCTCACCCGCACGCCCTGCGGATACGCCCCGTTCCAGTCCGCGAGCTGCGCACAGACCTCGCGCACCACCCAGCGGCCAATCGGCACGATCACGCCCGACTCGTTCGCGTCGTCTATGAATTCCACTGCGGCGAGCATCCCCCGCTCGGGATGCGCCCAGCGCAGCCGCGCCTCGAAGCCGCAGAGCCGGTGCTCCGCGGTGTCGAAGATGGGGTGGTACGCAAGGCGGAACTGCTCCCCGTGCAGCGCCGCCTGCAGCTCATGGTGGATCGTGAAGCGCCGCAGCACGGCGTCATGCAGCGCGCGCGCGAAGGTGACGCTCCGCGCACCCCCGGCGCGCTTCGCCTCGTACATCGCCAGGTCCGCGTCCCGCACCAGCTCACTCGGCCGGCAGCGATCGGCGTGGCACAGGCGCACCCCGATGCTCACCGACGTGAAGATGCTGCGTCCCTCCGCCACGAGCGGCGCGCGCATCGTGCGCTGCATCTCGCCGACGACCCGTTCGGCGTCGGCGGCGCGGTCGATGAGCGCGACGAACTCGTCGCCCCCCATGCGGGCAAGCACGTCGCCGGCGCCGAGACACCCCTGCAGGCGCGCGGCCGCGGCGCTGAGGAGCGAGTCGCCGCATCCGTGGCCGAGCGTATCGTTGACGAGCTTGAACCGGTCGAGGTCGAGGTAGGCCACCGCGAACGGCTGCTCACCGGCGACGGCGCGGGCGATGCGCGCATACAGGGCATCGGTGAACGCCGCACGATTGGGGAGTCCCGTGAGCGGGTCGTGGCGCGCCTCGTGACGCAGGCGGTCCTCCGACTGGCGTCGCGCATCGATGTCGAGGATCACGCCAGCGACGTAGTGGGCGGTGCCCCCGGCGCCAGCCAACGCGCGGGCGCGCAGCAGCATCCACCGCGTCTCGCCCCCGGGCGTCAGCAGGCGGCACTCGATGTCGGCGCGTGACCGGTGACCGCTCGCCAGCTGCCGCATCGTGCGCCGCACGAGCGGCAAGTCGGCGGCGTTGAGGAAACGCAGCACGTCGCGCGCCGGGCGCGCCGCGTCCGCCCGCGCCGCGCCGAGCATTTCACTGGTGCGCGGCGAGACATGGACGACGCCTCGGCGGACGTCCCAGTACCACGCTCCCTCGCGCGACACCGACGCGG
>JACDHQ010000057.1 GCA_013820975.1 Gemmatimonadaceae bacterium | reverse complement strand
GTCACGATCAGACCCGCCGAGTCGATGGTGACGATCACGTCGGTCGCGGTCTCGGCGACGACCCGGTAGAGTTCGGCGTAGTCGAGCTTTGCGGGTGGCGTCATTCTGGCAGCAAGGGGTGTCCTGCAATGCCGCCCGAAGGCGCGCTGTGTCGAAAGCTACTCGCTTGCCCCCCAACGTCCAGCATGCATCCACCTTCCACCACGATAGACGCCCAATGCTCACAATTTCCCGTGGATTAACGCTCGCGCTCGCCACATTGGCCTCAGCTGGCTGTGCCAACTCGCCGCGCATGACCGTCGCCACGCCCCTGCCGCCGGTGGTTTCGCCAACCGTGACGTCAGATATCGACGCCCGCCTCGCCAAGTACACGACGGTTCGCCTCACGACGGATTACGCGCTGCTTACCGCCAACGAGCGGGCGATGATCCCCGTGCTCATCGAGGCCGCGAAGGCGATGGACGAGGTGTTCTGGATGCAGGCGTTCGGCACCCGTGACTCGCTGCTCGCGTCTCTCGACGATCCGCGGATGCGGCGATACGCGGAGATCAACTACGGTCCGTGGGACCGGCTGGCCGGCAACGAGCCGTTCGTGCCCGGGGTGGCGCCGAAGCCGAAGGGCGCCAACTTCTACCCGAGCGACATCACCGCGGCGGAGTTCGAGCGGGAGGTAGCCGCCGGCGGAGCGCGGGCCGATTCACTGCGCAGCCTGTACACCCTCGTGCGCCGGGATGCCAACGGCCGGTTGTACGCGGTTCCTTACCACCACGCATTCGCCGCCCAGACGGCGCGCGCGGCCACGAAGCTGCTGGAGGCGTCCCGCCTTGCCGACGATCCGGGGCTCAAGCGCTACCTGGAGCTGCGCGCGCAGGCGCTGCGCACCGACGACTACCAGGCGAGCGACCTCGCCTGGCTCGACATGAAGACAAACACGATCGAGGTCGTGATCGGCCCGATCGAGAACTACGAGGACGCCCTGTTCGGCTACAAGGCGGCCCACGAAGCCTTTGTGCTGGTGAAGGACCAGGAGTGGAGCCAGCGGCTCTCCCGCTACGCGGCGCTGTTGCCGGGACTGCAGCGCGGGCTCCCGGTGCCGGAGGAGTACAGGCGCGAGACGCCGGGGACCGACTCCGACCTCAACGCATACGACGCCGTCTACTACGCGGGCGATGCGAACGCGGGCTCGAAGACGATCGCCATCAACCTCCCCAACGACGAGGCGGTCCAGCTGCAGAAGGGAACGCGCCGGCTGCAGCTGAAGAACTCGATGCGCGCCAAGTTCGACGCGATCATGGTCCCGATCGCCGCGACGCTCATCGCCGCCGACCAGCGGCCGCACGTCACGTTCGACGCGTTCTTCGGCAACACCATGTTCCACGAGGTTGCGCACGGCCTCGGGATCAAGAACACGATCAACGGGCGCGGCACCGTCCGCGAGGCACTGAAGGAGCAGGCAGGGTGGCTCGAGGAAGGGAAGGCCGACGTGCTCGGGCTGTACATGGTGGCGTCGCTGATCGCCGACGGCGGGATGCCCGACGCGAACCTGCGCGACCATTACGTCACGTTCATCACCGGCATCTTCCGCTCGGTGCGCTTCGGCGCCGCGAGTGCCCACGGCCGGGCCAACATCGCGCGCTTCAACTTCTTCCGCGAGCGGGGGGCGCTCACCCGCGATGAGGCGACCGGCACCTGGCGCGTGGACGACGCGCGGATGCGCGAGGCGATGAACGCGCTCTCCGAGACCATCCTCACCCTGCAGGGCAACGGGGACTACGACGGCGTCGTGGCGTTCATGAGCCGCTACGGCACCATCGACGCCGTGCTGCAGGGGGACCTCGACCGCCTGTCAGCGCGTGGCATTCCCGTGGACGTGGTGTTCGAGCAGTAACGCGTGCCGGCTCGAGGGGGTCTCAGCGCCGCAGGTGCTGATCCCTCTCGGAGGCCGGCGCACCAACCGGCGCGCGCCGGTCGGTGGGCAGCGACAGCGTGAACAGCGCGCCGCCGGTGGCGGCGTCCCCAGCCGTCACGTCGCCGCCGAGCAACCGCGCCACGCGGCGAGCGATGGCGAGCCCGAGCCCGTGCCCCTTGAGCGGCGTGCCATCGTGCAGGCGCGTGAACTCGTCGAAGATGGACTCGCGCATCGACGCCGGCACCCCCGGGCCCGTATCGCTGACGTGGATGGACACGGTGGCCGTCGTGCTCTCGATCGCCACCGTCACGCTACCCGGCGGGGGCGTGTACTTGATGGCATTCGACAGCAGGTTGCCCAGCACCTGCTGCACCCGGGACGCGTCGGAATGAATGACGTGCGGCACGTCGCCGCCTGCGATGGTCAGCTCGAGGCCTGCCGTGGCCGCCGCCCCGTGGTGCTGCTCGACACTTTCGTGCACCACCGCAGTCACGTCGCAGGGTGCCCATCGGACAAGCAGGCCGCCGCTGTCGGCGCGGGCGACGTCGAGCAGGTCGGTGATGATCGCGAGCGCACTGTTCACCGATCGCTCGATGCCACGCAGCAGCGGCACCTGGTCGGGGTGTACTGGGCCCTTCGCCCCCAGCGAGAGCAATTCCGCGTAGCCCCTCGCGGCACCGAGGGGGTTCTTCACGTCGTGGGTGATGCCCCGGATGAGCTGTGCCCGGGCGTCGTTCACGCGTGCCGTCTCTGCCAGTGCCCCCTCGGCTTCCTCGCGCTGGGCGTTCGACTCGTCCGCGAACCGGCGTAACCGCGCGTCGAGCGCGGCCACCGCGCCGGCGGCGATCAGGGCGAGCACCGCCAGCAGGATCGTCACCTGCAGGCCGAGCCGCTCAGCGGCCGCGATCTGTTCCCGGTTGTGGGCCGACGCGGCGATGATCGCCTCGTCGATTGCCGCCGTCGCGCCGAGCGCCGCCTCGAGCAGTGGCGACTCCCGCGGCACGTCGTCGATGGGATCGCCGGAACGCGACCGCTCGACGATCTCGGTCGCGGCGACGCGCCGGTGCCACTCGTTGGCCAGTGCCTCCGCGCGCGCCGTCTGCCGCAGGATCTCCGGTCCGAGCGACTCCGCAACCTGGTGGAGCTCGCGGAATCGCGTTCGTTCCTCCGCGAGCGCCTGGGCGTAGGTCCGGGCATACTCCGCGTCACCGCTCAGCAGGAGTTCGCCCAACGCGGCCATCTCGCGCACGAGGTTGAACTGGAGCTGGATGACCAGCGTTCGCGCCGGCTCCGCATTGACGATGTCATTGCGCAGCGCAGCCACGCGCTGCTGGACGAGCAACGGCACGATCACGAGCGCCACCAGCGTCACGAGGACGAAGGTGAGGGCGGCCCGGCCCATCCATGGGCCGCTGAGCGATCGGGTCCGTGCAGACTTCATCAATTACTGCTCGAGGGTGCGGTGATGGCGAACTGGCGGTGCGCCTGCGAGAACCGGCTGGATCCAGAGCGCGGGCTGGCGGTGCGCCTGCGATGACGATCCGGCCATGAATGCCAGGTGCCGGTGCGCCTACGATGACGAGCCGGGTACCGATGGCAACTGGCACGCGCCGCCGATCCTGGCGCCCCGTAGAGACGCATGATCCAACGCGAGTCCGAACAAGCTGATAGCTGATAGCTGATAGCTGATAGCTGCTTCTACGGCACTATCAGCTCCACGACCTCGGCATGGCTCACGTCACCGAAGTAGTCCTGCACGTCCACTGCCGACAGCGCCACGGCGACGGACGGTGCGTCATAGGCCACGCCCGCCAGCAGTGCCTCCAGCGTCGCGACGTCGAGCCGGCCCATGTAGTCGCCGAAAAAACGGATCTGCGCGATCCGCGCCTGCTGCACGTCGATGCGTGCGTCGATCTCGCCAGCCGGGAACCGCTTCGTCCGCTGCACGTTGCACTTCGGGTCTTCACCGAAGTTCCACGCGCGGTTGCCGTACTTCCGGGCGCGCAGCTGGCGGACCTGATCCCAGTCCTGCTCGGTGATCTCGATCGACGGGATCGCCGAGCGGTCCCGCGTGCCGAAGATCTCCTCCAGGAGTCGCTCGCGCAGCTCGCCGACCGTGATCGGTTCGCGCACGAACTCGCTGATGTTGGCGACGCGGCTCCGGATCGACTTTACCCCCTTCGACTCCACCTTGCCCGGCTTCGGCCGAAGCGCCTCGGTCACGTCGTCGAGGTTGGAGTCGAAGAGCAGGGTGCCGTGGCTGAACATGCGCGTGGCGGTGGCGAACTGCGCGTTGCCGGAAATCTTCCGTCCGCCGGCGAGGATATCGTTGCGCCCCCCCAGTTCGGCGGGCACGCCGAGCGCGTGAAGCGTGCTCAGCACCGGTTTGGTGAAGTGGTCGTACCGGTTGAAGCGGCCCTTTTCAAAGGGCGTGATGAAGCTGAAGTTCAGGTTGCCCAGGTCGTGGTAGACCGCGCCGCCTCCGGAAATCCGGCGCACGACGGTAATGCCGCGCGCATCGACGACGGCCGTGTTGATCTCCTCGATCGTGTTCTGGTTGCGCCCGATGATGATCGATGGCGCATTGACGTAGAACAGGAGGCAGTCCTCATCGGCCGGCTTGTGCCGGAGCACGTATTCCTCGAGTGCGAGGTTGAGCGTGGGGTCGGTGATGCCGAGATTGTCGATGAAGCGCATGGGACGGGAATGAAGTTCGGCGGGCCGATCGGGCACCGCCATGCTGCACTGAAAGCTAAGCCACCAGCGAGGATGCCATGGCCCCGGTCGACCACCCAGTGAGCGGTTCGGCGCTCGTCTTCTCACTCGCCGGCGAGATGCAGAGGATCCGGGACGAGCTTGCCGGCAGCGGCGCGCGCACCGCGCGCACCGCGCGCACGCTCGTGAAGGAGGGAGCCCTCCGCCTCACCCTTGTCGGCATCCGCCCCGGCGGGGAGTTGCGCACGCATCACGCCGATGGGCCGATCAGCGTGCACGTGCTCGAGGGCGAGATCGAGTTCCATGCCGGCGGTGAGCGGTGGACGCTTGCGGCCGGATCGCTCCTGTCTCTGCCCGCGCGGGTCGAGCATGCCGTGCAATCGCCGCAGGGAGGCATCTTCCTGCTCGCCGTGGCCAGCCCGGGCATGCCTTGACTCTGCGTGCGCTTTGCGCCACCCTTCGAGGGTGATGATCCAGACTCGGGTTTCCGCCATGCGAGCACTGCACCGTTTCGTCCCGTTCAGGGACGGGACGAGAAGTTGCATGCCCAATCGCAGGCGGAACGCGGCACGGCGGCTCACGGCCCCGTAACCGTACTGGTCATCTCCGGGGACACTGCCCCGGCCGACCCCCCCGCCTGCACCGGTGCAGGCGGGGTTTCTCGTTCACGGCACGGGTGCCGGACGGAGGTCGCATGAACATCCTGGAGTGATCGCCGGCCGCATGCGCCGCGCACTGCAGGATCTCACTTGGCAGCGGTGCGCGACGAAGCGCACCGCGTCCGCATCACTTCACGAGGAGGGTCGCATCATGGGAACCACCCAGCAGGGCACCAGCGCGCCGCTCACGGCGCGCCAGCTCGAGCAGATCCGCGCCGAATTGCATCGCGAGCGGATGCACCACGAGGGCACGCTGCGCTTCGACGTGATCACCGCCGCGCTCGACCGGATCGACGCCGGCACCTATGGCGTATGCCTCGACTGCGACACCGCCATCCCCTACGAGCGCCTCAGCGTGATGCCCGAGACCGACCGGTGTGTCGGCTGCAGTCCCGTGCACTGACCGGCGTCAGTCCGGTGACCGTTGCCGCTCCATCTCCTGGATCAGTGCGGCGGCTTCGTCGTACTCGAGCAACGGTGCCGTCGCGCGGGCACTGACCGCCGCGGTACGCGCCCGCTCCTCGGGCGATGCATCGCGCCGCGCGAACAGGAAGTGCTGGGTGCCGAGGTGGCTGGCAAGCCCGGCGAACGCCACCGCATTGGCGGCATCGTGCATCACGTGCACGAGGGCGACCCGGGCCTGGGTGCGGGTGAGGGCATCGATGCCAGGCTCGTGGTACCGGCCTGGGGCCACGAGGTACCCGGCCGCGCGGGCGGCGTTGGCAACGTCAATCAGGACGTCCGGGTCGGTGGCAAGGAGCAGAAGAGTGGATCGCATCGTCGCGATTCCCCATGGGAGCAAACGGAAAACGCCTCCGGGCTGGCCGGCGCTTCGTGGATGATCCGAAGGCCAGGCCGCACACGGAGGCGTGCGTCCAATTCTGCAGCGGACTGCAGCAGCTTCGGCAACCGGACGATCTCCACATCGGCGTGGAGACTCCTGGCTTTGCGGCCCCGCCTCGCGACGGGTGTGCTATTGTCGGACTGCGAATTGTCGTGGTGCCGCCACTGCCCGCGAGGGCACTGGCTCGTCCCGTTGACGAACGGGACTGATTGAGGGTAACACCTGATCCGAGATCCTCTACATCCGTTTGACCCCCGACCCCCGACCCCCTACCCCCTACCGCATTACTCCCATCCCCGCCGCCCGACCCGTCGCCCACGCCCAGCAGAAGTTGTAGCCGCCAATCGGGCCGAAGGCGTCGAGTACCTCCCCGCAGAGGTATAGCCCTGGCGCGCGCCGCGATTCCATCGTCCGCGGATCCACCTCGGACAGCGCCACGCCGCCGCCGGTCACCTCCGCCTTGCGGTACCCCTCGTCCCCCGACCAGGGGAGCTCCCCGCGCACGAGCGTCTCGATAAGGCGCTTGCGGTCGTCACGCCGCAGGTCAGCGAGCGACGTCGAGCCGTCGACGCCCGCCATGTTCACCAGCACCTGCGCGAGCCGCTCCGGCAGTTCGGCACGAAGCGCCCCTTGCACCGTCCGCTGGGCCTGCGGCCGGAGCGCCGCCTCCCATTCGGCTTCCCCGAGCGCCGTCCAGCGCACCGTCACACGCGCCGCCGGCGGCTCGGCGTGCGAGCGCACGGCGACGTGCGACACGTCCAATACCGAAGGGCCGCTGTAGCCGCGATGGGTGAACAGGAAGCCGCCCGTCGCCGTCGCACTGCGCGCCGGATGCTGCGCCGTCAGCGATACCGCGAGCGACACGCCGCTCAACGCCGCGAGCGACGGCGCATCGGCCGTGAGCGGTGTCAGCGCGGCATAGGTCGGGTGCATGACGTGGCCGAGCGCTTCCATCAGCCGGAGCCCGGTCCCGTCGCTCCCCGTGTTGGGGACGGAGAGTCCCCCGGTCGCGACGATCACCCGGTCCGCCACCAGGGACTCGCCATCCTCGACGCCCACACGCCAGCCACCCGCGTCGTTCGCGTCGAGACTGGTGACACGCGTGTCGAACCTGGTGTCCACCCCATGCGAACGCGCATGGGCCAGCAGGCCGTCACGGACGTCGCGCGCCTTGTGCGAGGCAGGGAAGCGCTTGCCCGACTCGTGTTCTTCCACCAGCGGGATGCCAAGGTCCTCCTCGAAGAACCGCACCTGCTCCGCGAGGGGCCACGAGCGCAGCATCTTGCGAAGGAGGTTGGGCGACGAGTCGGTGACGAAGCGTGACTCGTCGAGCGCGATCGGCAGCACGTTGCACCGCCCACCGCCGCTGATGAGGATCTTGCGGCCGCCGTCGCGCGTACGCTCCAGCAGCACCGTGTCTGCACCGGCGCGCGCAGCGAAAATGGCGGCTGTCGTTCCGGCTGCGCCGGCGCCAATGACGAGGACTCGAATGGGCACCGGCGAAGCTTAACCGATGGGCAACGCCGTCACCCCCTGCTCCCCATCCCCCTACTCCCTACCGTAGTCAGCGTCCATCCAGAACACCTCCCAGTGGTGTCCGTCGAGGTCGTAGAAGCTCCTCAGGTACATGAACCCGTGGTCCTGGGGCTCGCTCACCTCCGTCGCGCCGGCGGAGACCGCCGTGGCAAACAGCGATTCCACTTCGTCGCGAGTCGCTGCGGACACCGCGAACATCGCGGTCGTTTCGGCAAGGGGGTTGCCGACCGGGCGGCGGCTGAATCCCTCGAAGCGGGGGCGGGCAAGCAGCATGAAGTACGCGTCGTCGCCGACGAGCATGCACGTCGCGCTCTCGTCGGTGAACTGCGGGTTGAAGGTGAAGCCGAGCTTCGTGAAGAACCCGATGGCGCGCTGCAGGTCAGCGACGGGGATGTTCACGAACAGCTTGCGCGGACTGGCGAGCTTCGGTGCCGGCGCAGCGGAATCGGGGGCGGCCTGGTTCGTCATGGCGATCTCCCTGAATGGTGTGTCTGAGGGTGGGATGCGCCGCCTCCGTTGCGCACGGAGCGCACAACAGGCGGCTCACAGGCATAGACCCGAACGACCGGCGAAACTCATCGGCCGGGCGCTGTGCGTGATCATTGGCGGTAGTGACCGAACGCCGGCGCACCGCACGCCTAGGTCGGGACGAGGCGTGAGCCGCGGCACCCGGCACCACGGCCGAGCATCCACGCAGCGATCGCGTCGTGCCCCTGAAGCCAGAGGTCATACGGCGGCATCGAGATCGTCGCATCCTCGTGCATCAGCGCGGTGAGCGCCGGAATGTCGTACTGCTCGAAGGCCTCGACGTACCGGCGCACGAGGTCGGCCTGTGCGTCCGTGAGCGCCCGGGGTGCCGGCTTCACGTTGCCCCCGGCGAGCGTCGCACGCGCCCGTTGCAGCGCGCTGTTCACCGCGGCCACCGACATGTCGAGGCTCTCCGCGACCTCGGCGGCCGACCAGTTGAGCACCTGCGTGAGCAGCAGAACGGCCCGCTGGCGCGGCGGCAGATGCTGCAGCGCCGCGACGAATGCGAGGCGGATGCTCTCGCGGAGGATGGCCTGCTCCTCCGGATCGCCATCGGCCGGGATCGCCCACCCATCGGGC
>JACDHQ010000500.1 GCA_013820975.1 Gemmatimonadaceae bacterium | reverse complement strand
CTGTGCTCCACCGTCTTCATCGCGCCATCTTGGCAGGAGCGGAGCGTCCCTCGGCGACGTGCCGCTTCGGCCACAGCGCCGTCGTCGCGTTGGTTTTCTCCGACGGAGGCCCACTCCCGCAATCGACTCGTTGCAGGTGCGCCCGCGTGGCGCGAGGAGCGCCGCGGCGGCGCTCGCGGGATACGCGAAAAGCAGGAGGCCGATGCGGCCCGCGCGCGCGACTGGTTTCATCGGAGAGCGATCACGTCGGCGCTCGCTCGCGACGTGACCGGATAGGCCACGAAGGAGTCGTCCCACCGCCGCGGCTCGTCGTATCGCCTCCGGCGAAGCCAGTAACGCCGGCGCGGCCCGCCCGGCAGGACGAGGGCAGCGTCGACCGAGACTTCCGCTTCTCGACGACGGTTGTGACATGGGGGGTGCGGCTGCTGCTTTACCCGGGAGCAGAAGTCTCGAGGGCCGCTGCTCTGCCTGCACAAGAGCGGAAGCGAGGCCGTGCGCTCGGCGAGTTCCGCAGTCACGCGAAGGCGGGAGCGAGAGTTCGGAAGACGGCGACCTTGACCCCTATTTTCTCGAACTCGTACATGCGAAGCTCGCGGTCTTCGATCTGCCCCTGCCGAAGCTGTAGCTGCTACTCGAGAGCTTGGAGCTTGCGGCGCAGTTCGACGGCCTGCGACTCCCGTTTCGCAAGCGCCGCTTCGGCTTCCTGGCGGTGCTCCACCCCCTTCTCGACAGGGTGGGCTTCGGCCCGGCCCGTGAGGAACATTGGAACAAGATCCGGCGCTAGCTCGCGGCGCTCAACGACCGCGGCGCTCGCCGGCGCCCCCGATCGCTCGACGGCGACTAACGCTTAGCGTTGTCTCACGCAGACTTGTGGTCGGAACCCCAAGCTGGCCACCGCGCGGCTGCTGGGCCAGTCCACGCTCGCCACGGAGCTTGGTCAGACACCGCCGGACGCAAACCACTGATCGTCGGAGGTATGCTCGTCCAGGCCGCCGCGCTCGTTGCAGCAGCCATCAACCGCATCGTGGCCGACGCGCGGCCGTGACGAGGTCGCCGAGCGTGACCGAACCGTTCGGCGCGCGATCAGGTCTAAACCGATTCCAGACACAAGCGGAGGCCGTATGACGCCATCGAACACGCAGACCTATCTGGCCAAGGGGACGACCGCGAGCGGCTTCCGCGCTGACAGGACGGTGGTCCTCATCATCGATCCGGTCAACGACTTCCTCTCGGAGGGAGGCGCCGCGTGGGATCTGACGAAGTCGACGGTCAAGAAGAACGACGTTGTCGGCAGCCTGCGGCGCGTGATCGACGGCGCGCACGAGCGCGCGGTCCCCGTGCTGTTCGCGCCGATGGCCTACACCGAGGAGGACTACGCCGACGAGCAGCTCCAACGGCGCACCGCGATCAACCGGATCATGTTCGAGCGCCGGATGTTCCTGGCGGGTAGCTGGGGCGCGGACTTTCATCCCGATCTGCGGCCTTCCGATGCCGACATCGTGCTCGAGCCGCACAAGGGCACCGACGTCGCCGAGACCGACCTGCTCGAGCACCTCGAGCGGCTGGGGACCACGCACGTGGTCATCTGCGGGATGACAGCCAACCTGTGCTGCGAGTCGACCGGGCGCCACCTCGCCGAGCACGGCTTTGACGTCACGTACCTGTCCGACGCGATCGGCGCCGAGAGCCTGCCGGCCTACGAGGCGTCGATCCACCTCAACTACCCGTTGATCGGCAACGCCGTCCTCGAGGTCGACGAGCTCCTCGTCGCCCTTGACGAGGGCGCCCAGCAGCAGGCGCCGCAGGCCGGTGACACCGTCTACGGCTCGGATCGCGGCAAGATCGGGACGATCGACGAGATCGTGCCCGCCAGCGCCGACAACGCCGGCCACCTGCTCGTCAAGCGCGGCGTGATCCTCGACCGCGATATCTACATCCCGATCGACGCCGTCACCAGGCGCGCCGGCGAGAGCGTGGTCATCAATGTCCCAAAGCTCGTCGTCGGCAAGATGCCCTGGGACGAGCCTCCCTCCCCGGCCGACGTGACGGCCAAGCAGGGCCCTGCGGCTGCGCAGGTCGAGCATCTGTACGGCTCGCGCTCACCATCCGGCGCGCCAGCCGCCTAGCAGCTCCGCACAGAGGAAGGCGCCCCCTTCCCCGCTCGCTCGTGTCCTCTTTCGCGTCGACTCGGCGCTCACGCGGAGGCCTCATGAACGGACCTCCACGCCTCCCCAGAACGCGACGTGGTTGCGGATCTTGCGGATCCAGGGAAAGGGACGCCGATACGTCCACGCCGCGGAGCGAGCATCGCCGTCCGCCGCGTGGACGTGGTAGTAGCTGGAGAGGCCCTTCCACGGGCAGACGCTGCGTGCGCGCGAGAGCGACAGGTGCTCCCAGCGGACGCTGTCGGGCGGAAAGTAGTGGTTGCCCTCGACGACGATCGTGTCGTCGCTGTCGGCGATCGTGACTCCGTTGAAGACGGCTTTCATCGCAAGCTCTCTCTCATGTCAAACGTACCCCGGCCCGCCGGCTGTGGAGCGAGTGCCCGCGACGCGCCTCGTAGGCCTCGAGGAACTTCAGCCACAGCTCGCTGCGCGTGGGGAAGGCCGGCACGGCGTGCGCGAGCGTCGCGAGCGGCACCTCTGCCACGATCGCGATCGTGGCGGCGTGCAACAGCTCGGCGACCTCGGGTCCGACGAACGTCGCGCCGACGAGCAGCTCCCGGT
>JACDHQ010000499.1 GCA_013820975.1 Gemmatimonadaceae bacterium | reverse complement strand
CGCGCAACGTCGACCAAGTGCGGATGGTGCGTCAGCACCAGCACCTGCGTCCGCTCTGCGAGCGACGCGAGGGCGCGAAAAGCGCTCCCGGCACGCGCATCGTCGAAGTTCACAAGCACGTCATCGACGATCAACGGGATGGGTCCCATCTGGTCGAGATGGTGCTCGACACCCGCCAAGCGCCAAGCGAGCCACAGCTGGTCCAGCGTACCGTCCGACAACGCGACGGGGTACAGCCGGCTGCCGTCGGCACGAATCGCGACGGGGAAGGCTTGTTCTCCCACCGGCTCGACGTCGAGTCGCTCGTACGCTCCGTCGGTGAGCAGCGTGAAGTAGTGGCTCGCGCGCTCCATGAGCGGCCCACGCCCCGTGCTGCGTGCGCCATCGACCACGCGCTCGAGCAACGACACGGCGAGGGTGAGCACGACGATCTCGTCGACCAGGTCAGCGATGAGACTGAGGGTCCGCTCTCGCTCGTCAGCCATCGAGGCCGTCGCGTCGTCGCCAGCGCTGGCCCGGAACTGCGTGCGTAACGTCAAGCGCTCCTCAACAGACTTCGTGCTCTCGCTCCTGATTTCGCCGCACGCTTGGTCAATGGCCGCGAGGCGAGCGGTGATCTCGTCTGCATCGCCGACGGCGTTTGCCTCGGCGTGCAACACGTCGAGGTTGAGCCCATCGCCGACGTCGAGCAACTGCTGCTCGCACTCCTCGATCTTCTGCTCGAGGTGCGTCGCGCCCTGGGCGCGGGTGACGACGGCGCGCAGCTGCTCGACAACCACTCCGAGCGTGGCGGCCTCTTCCTGCAAATGCGCCTCGAGTCGATCAAACTCCCCTCGTTCCCTCGCCAACTTCTCGGTATCTGTTCGGATCTGATCGTCGAGTCCCTTGCGACGGTCGTCGTCTCGCTTCTGCTCGGTCCAGCGCGCATGGAGCGCCTCGATCGCGCGATCGCCTCCCGTGCGCGCGTCTGGCCCGAGCAAAGGCAGCAACTCGGCCAGCTTCGCGTCGATCGCTTCGAGTCGCGCTCGGGCACCTGCTGCCTTCTGAGCATCCTCCAGACGTTTCTTCTCGACGTCGATCAAGCTCTCGGCCTTGCTCAACATGGCGAGCAGCCCCGCGTCGGAGGGCGGTGCATGGCCGCTCGCGCTCAAGGCTCGAGCGAGATGCTGGGCGGCATCGTCGATCCTGGACCGCCAGCTCTCGGCCTGGGCGACGGAGGAAGCCGAGGTGGCCAACCCCGTGCAGAGTTCACGCCATCCGTGGCGCCACTCGCTCATCTCCTTCGGCGTGCCGACACGATCGGCCACACCGTCCCAGAGGTCGCGCCACGCTTCGAGCGCTTCGCGCTCCTCGTCCTCCGCCTCGGTGATCGACGCCTCGAGCTGCTGTCGACGCCTCGACATGTCGTCCAACTGCCGCTGCTCGCTCTGGACCTTCGCCGCTCGGTCCGTGTCAGTCCGCACGAGGTCCACCGCGGCGTCCGAACGCGAGATCCCGTCCTGAACCTCTCGAGCCAGCTCACCGCGATCGGCGATGCGATCCGGCGGCCCGATGTCGTCGACGAACCAGTGACGAAGCACACCCCACATTTGGTCACGGTTCGTGCGTACTTCGTCGATCTCCGCATCGGTCGGCAGTGGCGTGCGGCCCGCCTCAAGCGCCCGTTTACGTTCCTCAGCGTCTGAGATCTCCCTCTTTTGCCCATCGAGCCTCTTGGCGAGCTCCGTGCGCACCGCCATCCGCTTGGCGGCGCCCTCGCGGGCCGACTCGATCTCGTCCTCTAACGGCACGTGCAGGGTTGGCACGTCTCCATCGGAGACGTTCGAGAGCCCGAGCTCCGCTTTCTTGGCGGCGAGCTCGGCCCGTTCGCCTGCGATCGTCACTTCGATCTCGGCCAGCGAGCTAACGGTGGAACGCACGCCGCTCTGGTCTGTCACCGCCCCCTTCAGGCGCTCACCTTCGGGAAGGACCTGAACGGTGGCGGACGCACGCTCGTGCTGCCGCACTTGCTCGACGGCCTCACGGTAGCTGGCCACTTGCTGATTGAGCTCTGTGATGTCGTGGGTCCGCTCCAGCGCGGAGGTTTCCGTCCCGACGGTCTCGAGCCTGCCGCGCAACCCGGCGATCGAGCTCTGCCGGTTCGTCACGGCGGTCGACGCAGTGATGTGTTCCCTCAAGAGGTCGTCGATCCGTGCGCCGACGCTCTCGTCGGGCGTCACCCCTTCGTCGGTCAGCGTGTCGTACGCGTCGCGATGCTTCGAGAGGCTCGCGCGGAAGGATGCGGTGCGCTTGATTCGCTCGAGGCGAGATGCCTCTTTGGTCAAGTCAGCCTCGCGCTCGTTCAACGCCGCGAGCTTCTCGTCGAGACGGGCGATGTCCCTCCGCGTGCGGTCCCAGGAGTCGGCGGAGACCGTGATCTCGCGCAATCGCTCGTCGAGCCTCGTGAGCTCGTCGACGGCCTTGTTCAGCCTCTTGGTTCTACCGGATGGAGTGAAGATCTCGTCGAGCTGCGAACGTAGATCGGCGTTGATCTTCTGGATACGGCTGCCGCCAAGTGCCGCGCCGAATACGATCCGGCCCAGGTCCTCTCCGGACTGCAGCAGGGACTGACCGTGCCGCCGCAGCTCATCGTGTCCCAGGCAGAAGAGGCCGTCGAAGGCTGCGCGCGTCACGACCACCCAGCGCTCCAGCATCTCAGCGTCGACCGGCTGCCCATCGGCGTCGCGC
>JACDHQ010000498.1 GCA_013820975.1 Gemmatimonadaceae bacterium | reverse complement strand
CATCCTGGTCATCGCGCGATCCGGCATCGCGCCCCGTGGCACGGGCGCTGGCGAGTTGGTCCCCTGCGTGCATTGGTGAAAGGTAGCCTCAGCACCCACAGAGGGAGAGGCGAGACGGAGTGTCCACGCGAGGTGACGAAATGCGGAAATTCCTGTACCTGTTTCTGGTCATCGGGCTCGGCGGCTGCGCCGAGGGTTACGGCGTCGGGCTCGACTCGAACGTGCGCGGGACGTACGAGCTCGAGACGGTGAACGGTCGCTCCCTGCCGTACACGCTCTCGGAGTACGGCGGCGTGCGCGAGTCGATCCGCACCGGCCAGCTCCGCCTGGAGAGCGACGGCTCCTTCACCGAGACGCTGCAGATCGAGGTGAACGACTTTGGGCGGGTGACGCGCTATACCGACCGGTATGCCGGCTACTACGAGCTGTCGTCCCGCGGGGAGTTCGTGATGTACTACGATGACGGCGGGACGATCGACGGCGACTACTCGAACCGGACGCTCAGGCTCTACGGGTCGGGGCAGACGGTCGTGTACCGAAAATACTGAGTGGCGGTTTGGCGGCCCCTGGCGGGGCGCCATCGAAGCGAATCACCGATCGCTCAGCGCAGCCCCGCCCGGATCCTCGCCGAGAAGTCGGGATCGTCGTGGGCTGCCATCGCCACCGGGTTGATGAGCGCCCCGCCGCGCAGGGTGGCGAACGTACGCGTCGTGTCGAGGAGGCCGATGTCGTACGCCAGCTCGTCGGCATACGCGGGGAGCAGCACCTTGTAGGAGAAGGGCACCTTGCTCGGGCTGATGGCGTTCACGTGGTCCACGATGTTCGTGGTGCAACTGCTCCAGAGCGTGTTGTAGAACTCGGGCGCCGTGCGCAGGCGGTCGGCCCGCTCGAGCATCGCGCGAAAGAGCGTGCGTCCCTGCTCCGGGGTCGCCTGGACGCGATAGAGGAACACCGAGTCGCGGCGGACGTTGGAGCGCAGCCGCACCAGGTCGCGCTCGTCCCCCACCACATAGGCGAGTTCGTATTCGCGAAAGAGGCCGCGCACGGGGTGGTAGCTCTCCCCCACTTCCTTGCGCAGCTCGACGCTCACGGCGACGTAGTCGGTGCCGCGCAGCGAATCCGCGAAGCCGAAGCTGACGAAGGTGTGGGCCGGCCCGCGAAAGTCGCCGAACGGCTCGACGAGGAACCACACCGACTCCAGCCGGTCGAGATCGTACGACCGATCCTCCCAGCGGGGGGTGAACCCGGTGGTCGTCTGCCAGTCGAAGTTGCGGACGTTCTTCACGGTCACCGCCGAGCCGGCAAACGCGACCTCCGGCATGCGGGCGTTGTCGGCAGTCCAGTCCCGGTCGGTGGATGGGCGGCGCAGCTGGAGGGCGCTCCACACCAGGATGGCCAGGCCAAAGAGGAGCATGGCGAGGTGGAGGCTGCGGCGCATCACGGGCACAAAGAATCGCGTCGGCATCGGCGTGGGACCGGACAGGCGTGCGTGGCGGGCGTAGTGTGTCCTCGATGCGAGGACCCTCCAACCGACGCGCGGGCGGGCATCGCCGTCACCCTCGCGACGCCGGGCGGTAGCGCAGCGCCTCGGCGAGATCGGGGGCGTCCACCGGCACCGAGTCGCGCCCGGAGTCCCGGAGGTCGGCGATCGTGCGCGCCACCCGGAGCACGCGGTGAAAGCCACGGGCCGACAGCTCCATGCGCTCAGCGGCCTGCGTGAGCAGTGCCCGGGCGGCGGAGGTCATCCCGCCGTGGGCGCCAAGCCACCGTCCGGGGGCCTGCGCGTTGGCGCGGACGTTCGGCAGCGTGCGATACCGCTCCCGCTGCCGCGCCCGGGCGACTTCGACGCGCTGGCGCACCACGGAGCTGCTTTCTGCCGGGGTGACGTCGGCAAGCCGGTCGAGCGGGACGCGCCCGACGTGCGCATGCATGTCGATGCGGTCGGCCAGCGGGCCCGACAGCCGGTTGCGGTACCGCTGGATGTCGGCATCGGCACAGCGGCAGCCGGCGCCTTCGCTACGTGCGGGCTCGGTGCCCTCCCGCACCATGCGCAGCAGCGGCTGGTGCAACGGTTCATCGCCGGCACGGCCACACGGGCACGGATTCGTCGCGCCGACGAGCGCAAACCGCGCGGGGTAGGTGACCGTGGCGGCAGCCCGGGTGACGACAACGCGGCCGTCCTCGAGCGGCTGGCGCAGGGCTTCGAGGGTGTGCCTCGAGAACTCGAGCAGCTCGTCGAGAAAGAGCACGCCATGATGCGCGAGGCTCACCTCACCGGGGCGCGGCGATGAGCCGCCGCCGATGAGCCCCGCGACCGAGATGGAATGATGCGGGGCGCGAAACGGGCGCGCGGCCACGGCACCCGTTTCGTGCAGCAGCCCGGCGACGGAGTGGATGGCCGTGACGTCGAGCGCCTCGTCGTCATCGAGGGCGGGCAGGATGCCGGGCATGCAGCGGGCGAGCATCGTCTTGCCCGCCCCGGGGGGCCCGATGAGCAGCAGCGCGTGCGATCCTGCCGCCGCAACCTCGAGCGCGCGCCTCGCGGCCGGCTGGCCGACGACGTCGCGCAGGTCGGGCAGCTCCGCCAGGTCAGCGACGGTCACCCCGCGCGCGCCGGCGGGAGGCAGCTCGCGGGCGCGGAGCCACGCCACCAACTCGTGCAGCGTGGCGGGTGCCGACACGTGCAGCGATGGGACCAGCTGCGCCTCGCGGACATTGCCGGGCGGGATGATC